>NZ_JBGCBY010000012.1:0-256566 GCF_041262165.1 Streptacidiphilus sp. MAP12-16 | reverse complement strand
TTTGGGGTTTTTTGGGTACGGGGTGGGGGTTTTTTTGGGGGGGGGGGGGGGGGGGGGGGGTGGGGGGGGGGGGGGGGGGGGGGCCGGGGGGGGGGGGCCCCCCCCGCCGCAGGTGGGGCATGCGGTCAGGCGATCGCGCGGTAATCAGGCCAGGCCGGTACGGGGCCGTGCCCGGCTGCTCCGCTTGAGGCGCATTACGGCAGGCGTACGGCGGTCGAGCCGGGGCCTGTGGCCCGGCTCCGCGTGCCCCGAGCCAGGGGAGTTCCCGCCCCCGGCCGCACCGGCAGCGGGGTGCACGGCGACCAGCCCCGAGCGGAAAAGTCCGTGGTCGATGCGACGGGCCACAGCCGACTCCAGCTCCTCCCGGAGCGGCCCGTCGCGCAGGACCGCACCGGAGCCGAGCAGCCCCTCGACCACGTTCAGCGCTCCGGCGATGTCACCGTGGACGATCCGCTCCCGGACCGCGGGCAGTGCCTCCGGATCGCGGTGCACCGCGTCGATCGCCCGCAGACAGGGCAGCGCGGGCCCGCCGAGCGCCACCAGCAGCTCCTCCCGGCGCAGCTGAGCCGGGTCGTGATTGATCGCCGCCAGTACCCCGTCCCGCAGCGCGATCCGGTGGATCTCGCCCCGGCACTCCACCCGGTGCGGGTCGCCGGGCGGGGGGCCGATGCTGGTCGCCGGTCCCGAGGCTGCCGCCACCGAGGCGGCCACCGCCAATGCTTTAGCGACGAGCGGATGCAGCCGATCGGAGGCGACCAGCCCGGCCCGCAGCAGTTCCAGATCCGGAAGGACCCGGGCCGCCGCCTCCGGAAGTACCGGAAGCGCCGCGACCTCCTGCGGCGGCAGCGCCTCCCGAAGCGGCCGGAACGTCGGGGCATGGCTGTCGTCGGGAGCAACGAGTTCGAACACGGTGCGGCTCCGCGCACCGAGCCGCACCGTGAAGGACCCGTATAGGCACCCCTCGGACCTCAACAACAACTCGGCCTCGGCGGCCCACCGTGCCGACGCCCACGAGCAGTCATGGACGGCGGAGCGATCGGGCAGGTCTGGCATGTTCGGCCGGGCGAGCGCGTAGGGTCGGGCGGCCAGCACCAGGAACGGCGCCCCGCCCGCACCGCACCGCCACGCCAGTTCGCCGCACCGCCCGGAGTCCCAGAGATGCCGGTGCAGGTCGAGCCGGAAACGCCGGTCGGGATGCGGGTGTGGATGGTGCCTCGGGGCACCGATCCCGGACTGCTCCCACAGGGCCAGGGACATCCGCTGGCCGGCGTCCGCCCAGGCCGGCGGTGTCCGCACCACCAGCTGCAACGGCGTGGCGCTGGCACTCCGGTAACGGCTCAGCGAGATGGTCAGGCCGGGCCGGAGCCGTCCGTCGGGAACGATCCGGGGCATGTGCCAACGGAGCAGATCCGGCGCCAACCGACGCAGATCCGCACGAAGGCGGGTGACGAGCTCGGTGCCGTGGCGGTCGCGCACGGCGCGCAGATCGAGATCGGTGTCGACCCTGGCGGCCGCGCATGCCCCTGCCCAGTCACCGGCAGCACGCCGTGCGGTCGCGGTCTCGATCATGGACGGCGGCACGGCGTACTCGCGCACGCGCTGCCACATCAACAGGTGGGGCGGAATCGTGTTCGTGAAGTGATGTGCCATCAGCACTCACCTTGCGCGAACGATTCCCCCGATCCGCACGAGGAGTTCTTCTTCATCCCCGGCATCATAAGCACTGCGATGAGGATCTGTCAGTCCCATTCGACCGCCCATCACCCTTCCGCGACGCACACCGCAACACCCGGAGGGCGCGGCGAGTACCGCCGTCGCCGCCCGTTACGGACCGTGCGGATGGGAACGACCAGCGGCCGAACCCGAGCACCGGCGCAGCCCGACCTCTTCCATCCTGTCCGTGAGCGCGATCAGGACCGGCTCGCCCCGGCGCTCCGGCAACTGCTCCCCGATTAATCTCGGCCAGCGGATCCGGGCCATCGCCCGGTCTCAGTTTTGGTCTCATTCACCCCCGTTCAGCAGCGTCCGGACGCCCTCCCCGAAGCAGCTCCGCCGCAGATCTGGGCCGCTCACGAACCCATGCGCACCCCGGGCGAACATTTGGACAGCATGTTGGGGCGCAACCCCTCACGAGTTCGGATCTCGTTTCCTCCGCACCCGCCCGTATGGGCAGATGTAGGCCCCGACTACCGTGCGGTCGGGGCCTACGTCGCATGGGGACCTATCCGGGCCGGTAACCAGCCTGGATTGCTAGGGGATCTGGCGGTAGATGTCGCCTCGGTTGCCCACGGCCAGGACCCAGACGATCAGTTGGCCGTTTTCGACGGTGTAAACCACACGGTAGTCACCAACCCTGAGGCGCCATCGGGCCGCATGCCCCTGCAGTGCCTTGACGTCGAACGCCGTTGTGTCGCCGCCATCCATCGCCTTCTGCAGTTCGGCGAGCCGACGCAGAATGCGGAGGGCATCAGGCCTCTCGATCTTCAACAGCTCACGCTGGGCATGCGGAGTGAAGCGCGTGACGTATCCCATCGGACATCAGCCCTCCTGGCCGCGAAGAAGAGCCGCCATCTCCTCCATCGAGACGGACCCCTGCAGCCCCTCTGCCTCCGACTCGTCAGCCAGCCTGTTCAACCAGGACTCCTCGGCATCGTCCGCTATCCGCCGGAGGCGCCGGTACTCCTCGATGTCGATCACCACGGCCTCCTGCCTGCCCCGCCGGGTGATGATCGTCGGAGTCTCCGCACGACGCGCCCGGTCGATGACATCGGCAAGGTGGCTGCGGACCTCTGCCATGGACTCAATCACGGGTTCGCTCATGTATTTAATGTAACAGATGTACATCTCTGTCGCCGTGGCCGAGAGACGTGGCCTCGGGATCCAGGCGGTGAAACCACGCCCCTGTCATCGCCGCGAACCCGGGCCGCAGTCGTTCAACGTAGCGGCGACCGTGATCGACCAGCGCCACAGACAGTGGAGGGAGTAGCTCCGCTCGCTGCACCAGACAGAGGGACTTCAGGACAGAGGCCCGGTACCGAGCCGCGCCTGTAGCTGCAGTTCCCGTTGCATTCGCCCCCGTTCAGCACCATCCGAACCGCCTGGACCGAGCCGCTGCATCGCAGGTCACGCCACTGAACCCGGCCGGACTCCCGGGCGAACAGTTGGAAAGCGTGTTGGGGGCAACCCCTCACGAGTTCGAATCTCGTATCCTCCGCACCCGCCCCTCGGGCAAACGAAAGCCCCGGCTGTTGAGCAGACGGCGCTTTCGTGATCTTCGGTCCCAGTTTCCGTCTCACTTGGCTGTCGGTGGCCTGTGACAACCTGCCGCCATGAACCACGACCTTGCTGTCTGGGAGGGCGACCGTCCGGCAGAGAATGCCGCTGCGGGACGACTCTTCCGTGACCTGTACGACCGCTACATCGACACGGACGCCGACTTCGGGCCGACGCCGCTGATAGCCAAGTACTTCGCCGGGCTGTTGGAGCGCTGGACCGACATGACGGTGGACGAGCACAACATCTCGCCGTGGTCCACGGGTCCGCTGATCTGCGAGGCCAGCGGACCGCTGATCTACGTCCCAATGCGCTACAGCATGGCCGAGGAAGCCTCGGCTTTCGCCGCGCAACTGGCGTCCTCGATGGGGCTTATCTGCTTCGATCCGCAGGCACGACAGCTCAGGTCGTAGGGCTCGCAGGTCCATCGGTCAGGTTTCTGGCCGACCGATGGTGCCTGTGCCTTCTGGGGGATTGGCAATTCCCAAAAGGGCTTGGCCGATCTGCTCACCGACGTGCTTGGGCATGGGGTCCGTCACGTGCATGTACCCGGCCCGCATTCGCGCCGAGCCCCCCGGCTCCCAGCCCATGATGGCGTCCACAAGGCGATCGAGGACGCCGAGCAGAAGCAGGACCGTCCCCGCCGTGTGTCGGGCGTCGTGCAGCCGTCCGTCGCGCAGCTCGGTGACGGCGAGCAACTGCTTCCAGGGCGGTAGTCGGTGTTCGAGATCAGCGGCTGGCCCTCGGCCGAGGTGAACACGCATCGATGGGGTGAGTGGTTGTGAGGTGCGTGCTTGCGTAGGGACGCGGTCCGGTTCACCGAGCTGGCAGGCCTGTCGCCCGAGCGAGTCCGTCCGTCAGTGCAGTGAGAGCGGCCGCACGAGGTGTGCGGTTTCGACTTCCCTGCCGACTACCGGGAGTTCGTTGACCTGTTCGGTCCTGGTGAGGTGCGCAGGTACTTGTGCATGCAACCCCCTGGGATGTCTATGCCTTCGCGCGCGCTCCGCTTTCGGTCCTATGCTGTCCCCCGACTTCATCCTTTACGGGCTGAGGCGATATTCGCCGGCCTGCCCGAATCGGGTAATTCCCACTATTGGGGGACCAGTTGCGCGTCACGCGCATATCACCGGTCGCCGCCCTGGCACTGTTCACAGGAGCAGCCCTGGCAGCGACCGCGCCGACATCCGCCTCAGCGGCGACGCCGAATACGTCCACGCCGCCCAGCACGATGTATGTCGCCAAATCTGCGAATTGTTCGGACCATTCTGCGTCGTCCGGATCGACGGCGGCGCCGTTCTGCACCATCGGCGCCGCTCTGGTCGTCGTCGATCCCGGACAGACGATCAGCGTCGCGGCCGGCGACTACCCGGAGACGCTCAACCTGACGCGGTCCGGCACGCCGACCGCGCCGATCGTGATCACCGGGGTGGCCGACTGGCAGGGGAGCCTGCCGTCCCTCAATCCGGCGACCCGGGGCGCCGTGGTCGCCAACGGCGTCCACGACGTCGTGCTCCAGAACTTCCAGCTCAACCGGGCCTCGCAGGACCAGTGGAGCCAGGCGGTGGAGCTCACCGACTCCTCGGACGTGACGCTCCAGGGCGACAGTCTTTACGACTACGCACTGGGCGCGGGCGGGGACGCCACGCCCGGCATCGTCGTCTCCGGCGGCACGGGAATCTCACTGCTGCGGGACACGATCCGGTACTTCGCCGCGGGCGTGCAGGTCACCGGAGGCGCGACCGGGACGCGGCTCAGCAACAGCTTCATCTACAACAGCAGCGCCGACGCCGTCTCCGTGTCGGGCGCCACCGGGACCGTGATCAGTAACGACACCCTCCTCAACGGGTGCGGTGCCTCGGTCTCCGCGTCGGGTGGTGCCGCCGGTACCACGGTGGCGAACACGATCGCGGTGCCCGCCCAGGACGGCACGTGGTACTGCGCCAAGGGCGTCCAGCCGACCGGCATCGCGGTGGCGGCCGACTCCACCAGCGGGAGCACGGCTGACTACAACATCGTGCATGCCGCCGCCGGTGACCTGCCGTACCAGTGGGGCGGCGCCAACTACTCGGACCTGGCGTCCTTCCAGGCGATCGGTCAGGGCGCCCACGACATCGCGGCCGATCCGTTGGTCGAGCCGAGGCTCGGCACCCCGGAAGTCGGTTCCCCAGCGATCGACTCGGCCGATGCCGACGTGCCCGGCGCGATGGACCCGGACCTCTACGGCAACCCGCGGGTCGATGACCCGCTGGTGCCCGACACCGGCACCGGAGCGGTCACGTACGTCGACCGCGGCGCCGTCGAGCTCCAGGACCCGGTGACCGTGTCCGCGCTGAACCTGCCGCAGCAGGCGCCCGTCGGCCATGCGATCACGGCCACCGCGACCGTGGCGAACGACACCTGGCAGGAGCCGCTGACCTACACCTTCGACTTCGGCGACGGCACCCCACCGGTGCAGTCGTCGAGCCCGAGCGTGCAACACACCTACGCGGGTCCGCTCAGCGCGCCGCGCGTGCTCACTGCCCAGGTCACCGTGACCACGCCGCCCGGCCGGTCCAGCCGGACCACGCGGGTGATCACCGTCAATCCGGACTGGCCGCTGCAGCCTGCCATGTCGATCGGTTCGCCCGATGCGCCGGTGAATGTGAACGTCGACACGTCGGCGTCCCGTGACGGGTGGCAGATCACCAGCCGTCAGGTCGACTACGGCGACGGCAGCCCGACGGACACGTTTGCCTCCGTCGACGGGCACGCCTACCAGAAGCCCGGAACCTACGTGGTCACCCTCGACGAGACCGACGCCGCGGGCAAAACGGCGACGGTGACGCAGAAGGTGACGGTCGGTCAGCAATATGTGGCGCTCGCGCCCACCCGCGTGCTGGACACCCGGATCGGGCTCGGCGCGCCCAAGCGCACTCTGGCCGCTGGAACGTCGATGAACCTGACCCTCGGCCGCACCGACACGGACAACGTCTGGAACCCGGCCTCCGACTACGTCCCGCTCGGCGCCACCTCCGTCGTACTGAACGTGACCGTGGTCAACCCGGCCCACGCGGGTTATCTGACCGTGTACCCGTACGGCAGCGCGGTCCCGAACGCCTCGACGGTCAACTACGCGGCACACCAGACCGTCTCCAACCTGGTCACGGTTCCGCTCAGCGCCGACGGCAAGGTGTCGATCGCCGGCAACTCCAGCACCGACGTCGTCGCCGACGTGCAGGGCTACTACGCCACCCGCAACTACGTGCTGGGCTACGGCACGCTGGTCGGCACTGCCCCCACCCGTATCCTCGACACCCGGATCGGGTTCGGCGGCTACTCCTACCAGGGCACGGAGTTGCGCCTGCCGCTGACCGGGCGGGTCAGCATGCCGGCCGACGCGGTCGCCGCGGTTCTCGACGTCACCGTCGCGAACCCCGGCTCGACCGGATTCGTCACGGCCTATCCCGCCGGGCGGGCCCGTCCCACCGCGTCGAACCTGAATTTCGCCAAGGGTGAGACCACGACCAGCCAGGTCGTGGTGCAGTTGGGCACGAACGGCAGCATCATGCTCGGCGACGGATGGACCCGCTATCCACTGGTCGCGGACCTGGTCGGGTACTACGTCCCGATGCAGGGCGCCCAGGCGTGGTCCGCGATGCCGATGGCGCAGGTACGGCCGCTCTTCACCACCGCCCCGACGCGGATCCTGGACACCCGGACCACGACCGGCGTGACGAAGCCGGCGCCGATCGGCCCCGGGGGCGTCCTGCGGGTCCAGGTGACGGGCGTCGACGGGCTGCCGCAGGGGCTGACCTACGCGCTGGTCAACCTGACGGCGCCGAACACCACGACGTCGGGGTACCTCACTGCCTACGCGGACGGGGCGTCGCGGTCGGGAACCTCGAACCTGACGCTCACACCGGGACAGACGACGTCCAACCTGGTGCTGATCCCGGTGGGCGCTGACGGAGCCGTCGACATCTTCAACCACTCCAACGGCACCGACGTGATCGCGGACGTCGAGGGTTACTACGTTGACTGACCGGTAGACCGCTGACCGGTGGCAGGCCCACCGGCGCACTGCACGGCACGAACTGGACGGGCCCCGGCGGATCAACCGCCGGGGCTCCTCCTTGCCCTTGCTGCGAAGCGTCGCGTCAGCGTCGACGGGCACGGGGTGGTCAACCACGCCGTGTTGCGTCGGCGACGCTGAGCCCGCGCGCCGACGGCACGCACCCGGTGCCGGTCCCTCGCTCACGAAACCCACTCGAACGGGTGAGCCAAGCGGCTCAACGGGCCGCAGCCGACCCCGTCTTACCAACAGACGGTACGCACCCGTACGTTCGCCTCCACGCGATCTACATGAGAGATCCAAAACTTTGAGGGATTTCCACCTTCATGCCTTCCAGACGCACACTCATCGCCGCCACGTCGCTCACCTTGCTGGCCGGCGGCCTCGGCCTCGGCTCCGCCCAGGCGGACACGGCCACCGCCCTGTACGTCAACGTTGCAACGGGCACCTGCAACGACTCCGGCCCGGGCACCCAGGCGGAGCCCTTCTGCCAGATCCAGGCCGCTGCGAACGCGGCCCAGCCTGGCGACACCGTCTACATATCGGCGGGCTCCTACGCCCCCGTCACCATCACCTCCAAGGCCACCGCCGCCGCGCCGGTCTCCTTCGTCGCGACAGGGGGCGGCCACCCCTACGTCACCACGTTCAGCGGCGCCGCGATCACGTTGTCCGGAGCCCAGTACGTCAACCTCACCGGCATCAACGCGCGTGCGGCCGGCACGAGCACCGTCCTCGTCGACGGCTCCCAGCACATCTCCATCGACGCCGGCAACCTCTCCGTCCAGGCGGTCGTGGGGGCCACCGGCACCCCAGCGGCGGAGCTTGCCGTCGACGGCGGCTCGGCGGACGTCTCCGTCACGCGGACCGTGGTCGGCGGCGCTCTCGGCTGGGGCGTCGCCACCGCGAGCGGCGCGCAGGACGTCACCCTCGCCTCGGACGCGATCGTCGGTGCGCGCATCGGCGCCGTGCAGGCGGTGGGCGCCAGTGCCCTGCACCTCGCGGGCGACACCCTCACCAGCGACTGCGGCGACGGAGTCAGCCTCACCGGCGGCACCTCGGGATCCGTCGAAAACACCGTCGCCGTCCCCGACGCGGGGACCGCCTGCACCGGGGACAGCAGCCCCGCCGAGATCTCCGTCGACGCGTCCTCCGCCGCCCAGATCACCGCGGACTACAACGCCGTCAACCCGCGCGCCACCGGCACGGACTACAACTGGTCCGGCACCGGCTACGCCACGAGGCAGGCGTTCCAGGCCAAGACCGGCCAGGGCTCCCACGACCTGGACCAGACGACCACCCTGCTGCCGAGCACCACCGTCGGACGGCTCAGCGAGGGATCACACCTGATCGACTCCGCGAACGCCGACGCTCCGGGCGAGCTGAGCGCCGATGTCTACGGCCAGCCACGCGTCGACGACCCCGTGGTCGCCGACACCGGCTCCGGGGCCAAGACCTACTACGACCGCGGCGCCATCGAGTTCCAAGACCCGCTCCGGGTGACCGGGGCGACGTTCTCGCCCAACCCAGTCTGGGCCACCGACCCTGTCGTCTTCACCGCGACACTGTCCAACCCCTGGTCGGACTCCGGCCTCACCTACACCTTCGACTTCGGCGACCGAACGACCGCCGAGTCCACCACAGGCAGCGTGCCGCACACCTACGCCCAGAGCGTCGCAGGGACCGTCCCGTACGTGTCGGTGACCGTCAAGACGGCCTCCGGGAAAACCTACGGTCCTGGCGAAACGTCCGTCGAGGTCAACGCCATCCCGGCCCTCTCCTCGAATTACGGCTGCGACGGCGGCCTCTCCCCTCTGGCCCCGGATTCCGCCCGCTGCGACTACAACGTCATCAGCCACTACCCGCTGACCACCGATCAGATCGACTTCGGCGACGGCTCCACACCGGTAAGCCTGAGTGCCACCTCAGGCAGCATCGCCCACACCTATCCCGCTCCCGGTCACTACACGGCGACGGAGAAGCTGGCGGACGACCACGGCCGGACCTACACAGCCACGTCGTCCGTCATAGTCGGCCCGGCCTATGTGCCCACCGGTGCGATCCGCGTGCTCGACACGCGTTACGCCCTGGGCGCGCCCAAACAGTCCGTCGGCTCCGGCGGCGTGGTCCGGCTCAAAATCGCAGGAACGCCCGGCATCCCCGCCTCCGGGGTCAGCGCGATCGTCCTGAACCTCACCGACACGGACGCCACCGCGGACAGCTTCGTCACTGCGTACCCAGACGGCACCGCGCTGCCGACCGCCTCCAACCTCAACTTCAAGGCCGTGCAGACCAACGCGAATCTGGTGACGGTTCCGGTGGGCAAGGACGGCTACGTCGACCTGTACAACCGCAACGGCAAGGTCGACCTGATCGCGGACATCGAGGGTTACTACACCACCACGCCCAACGAATCGGGGATCATGAGCTACCTCGTTCCGACCGCCCCGACCCGGGTGCTCGACACCCGCTACGGCGTCGGTGCCGGTAAGGCCAAGCTCGGCCCGAACAGCTCGCTGGTCCTCAACCTCCCGCAGGCCGGGGACGTCGCCACGGACGGCGCGCTGCTCAACCTCACCGTGACCGGCGGCACCGCCGACAGCTACCTCACGATCTACTGCGGCAGCACCAACCCGCCCACCGCTTCCACCGTCGACTTCCGTCGCGGACAAACAGTTTCCAACCTGGCGCTGACCATGGTCTGCAACACCCAGGTCGAGATCTACAACCACGCGGGCAGCGTCGACGTCATCGCGGACCTTCAGGGGCTGTACACCGACGATCTCGACTACAGCGGCACGAGCTCCTCCCTCAAGGGCGGGCCGGTGGTGGCCACGGCCCCCACGCGCATCCTGGACACCCGCTACGGCGTCGGCACCGCGAAGGCCCGGCTTGGCGTGGGCGGCACCATCACGCTGAAGGTGGCCGGAGTCGGCCAAGTCCCCGCCGACGCGCGGGCCGTCCTGGTCAACCTCACCGGTGTCGCCCCCACCGCCGGAACGTACCTGACCGCCTATGGCGACGGCGCCCGGCCCACCGCCTCGAACCTGAGCCTCGACCCAGGTGAGACCCGGCCGATCCTGGCTTTGGTCCCGGTGGACGCGAGCGGCTGCATCCACCTCTACGACCACGCGGGCTCCGTCGATGTGATCGCGGACCTCGCGGGCTACCTCGGCGGCTGAGCCGCCGGAACAGAAGGAGGGCCGCCGCGCTTTGGTGCTCGGCGGCCTTTCTACGTGCCGGGCCCCGGTTCCTTGGCCCAGCCCTCCGCCTGACGCGGTGTCGGTAAGTGTTGGCCGGAGCCCAGAAGGGCTGTCCCAGGGCTGCGTGAGTTCTGGCGAGGCATCCAGAATCCCTTGTTCGATCGAGCCGTGAGGACGACCCTTACGCGCCAGCAGGCAGAAGCTGCACCAGACCAACCCAGGTGTGGCTGTCAGCCTGGACGCGGATCGCGCGGACCGTCCAACGGCCGGAAGGAATCTGGACAGGCGCCTGATCGGGCAGCCCGCCACCCGGATACCCGACGTTCAGCTCAGTTCCTGCGGCGGCCGAGTCCATGAGCACGGCCGGGCCATCCGTTTCCCAACTCCCACACTCCATCCCATGCGGCAGCGGGGTCGGCGAGAACAGCCTCGGCCGCAGTGATCCCGTCAGCCTCGGAGTCAGCTGCCAACCAGCGGACGAATCCCTGCCGACTGGTCAGCCAGGACCAGTGCCAGAGCACCCTCCTGGCCTACCCCGATCACCGCAGCCAGAGCCACCGCCTCGCAGGCCCGGTCGTAGTCGTCCGGGGTATCCACGTCGCCCATGACCATCCCAACCTCTGTGCAACCGCTCCATTCGGTCAGCGCCGAGTTCGGGACGGCAATGAGCGGGCCTCCCATCGACTCCACCCAGGTCCGGATACACCGAGCCGAACTGGCTTCCGTGGACGAGGAGGTATGCATGACGACAGTGTGCCCCGCACCGCTGACACACCGTTGGTCGTGTAGACCTTGGCGTCCAGCAGAGTGCCGCCGTGCGTCAGATGTTCAGCGGGTTATGGGCCAGGTAGCGAAGGCTCTGCTTCAGGTAGGCCCGGGGATTGGTGTCGAGATGGCGGGCCCAAGCGGGTTTGGTCTCGCCGCGCAGGTGGGCGTAGCAGGCGAGCGCGTAGCCGAGCATGTGCTCGTTCAGGTAGCCGAGCCTCGAGTACGACCAGCCCTGGCTGTTCTGGTTGAAGTTGAAGGCGGAGTTGGCGGTGAAGATGCCGAGGCCGAAATAGACCGTCAGCAGATCGGTGAGTGGTTCGTGATCAGATCGGTCGATGGTGATGCGCTGTTCGTCGAGAAGGCGGACGTGGCCCAACTCGTGGGCGATGGTGGCGACCAGGGAGGTCGGGCGGGTGGCCTGGCGCTGGTCGATCGCGATCACAGGACGCCCGTTCTCGCGCCGGTAGTGGCCGGCTGCGGAGCGTGACTTGTGGGCAAGCCGGAGTTCGGCCACCATGACGTCCTCGCCGTCGTCCGGCTCGATCTCGATCGTTAGCCGGTTGGGTGCCACGTCCAGGTATCCGCAGATCTGGATGATCAGGTTCCGAATGTCCGCGTCAGAGCCGGCATATCGGCCCGGGAAGAACTCGGCGGTCGGCAGGACCGGATCCCGCATCAACACTTCACCGCCGAACTCGGCTGCGAGCCAAGCTATGGACTCCTCCATCCAGACCCGTTCCTGCGGCCCGACCGGGCACTTCGGTGAGAACAGCGCCATGACACCCCTCGCGTGATCACGGTCATGATGCACCAGGGGTGGGCGGCCAGTGCGGCCCACCCCTGCCGGGCCGCACTCGTCGCCAGTCGCGAGCTCGCGGCCGAATACATGGAGGACATGCCCGATCTCTGGGTTCGACGGACCGAGCGGACGGGACCGAGCGGCAGCCGCGCTCGACCTCTCTCTTCCGACGGAGGCCGATGCGCTGGCCCGGCTGCATGAGACCGCCACTGTGGTGGGCAGGGATTTCGCTCTGATCTTCACGCCAGAGGATGAGCCATACAACGCGCTGTTCGAGGACCGGGCATGACCGCGCAGCAGTGGCTCTCGCCCTTTCAGCCCACGAAGAAGCGGAGCGACACACCGCCGTCGTCCACCTGGTCGCACTCGGCCCCGCGGCCCTGCCCGCTCTGATGGATCAACTGCGCGACGACGCTTCGCCGGTGACAGAGACCGCTCTGCTCTCGGTACTGAGCGGCATCGGCGCGCAGGCGTTCGATCCGGTACGGCGGTGCGCCAGCTCAGGCGGCCGACCGAGGTACGCGCCTGCGCCGGCGGAGGTCGGTGCAGAGACACATACGGTTGCGTGCGCCGAAGTGATCGGCAGCGTCCCGGGCCGCAGCCCAAGGGCCGTGGCGTGCGCTGAGGGCTAGGATCCTGGCCATGTCCCTGAGCACGAAGGACGCGGACCGGTTCGGGGCTTTTGTGCCTCGACTGGAAGCCATCGCTTACCGGCTTCTCGGCTCTGCGAGTGAGGCGGAGGATGCGGTGCAGGATGCGTTCCTGCGCTGGCAGGCCGCGGATGTCGAGCGTATTGAGGTTCCGGAGGCCTGGCTGACGAAGGTCCTCACGAACCTGTGCCTCAACCAGCTTTCCTCAGCCCGTGTCCGGCGCGAGACGTATGTGGGCCAATGGCTCCCGGAGCCGCTTCTCGCGGGGGACTCCATGCTCGGCCCGGCCGATACCGCCGAGCAGCGTGAATCGGTCTCGTACGCGGTCCTCGTCCTCATGGAGCGCCTGTCTCCCAACGAGCGGGCGGTGTACGTACTGCGGGAAGCCTTCGAATATCCGCACCGCGAGATCGCCGAGATCCTCGACATCACCGAGGCCGCCAGCCAGCAGATCTTCCACCGCGCCAGGAAGCACGTCGCGGACGGCAAGGCCCGCACCGAGATCGACGAGGCGGCCGCCAAGCGGATCGTCGAGGAGTTCCTCGCGGCTGCCACCACCGGCCGGACCGAGCCGCTCGTGCGGCTGCTCACCGCGGACGCCATCGCGATCGGCGACGGCGGCGGGAAGGTCCCGGCCCGGGCCAAGGCGTTCGAGGGTGCCCTCGCGGTCGCGAAGTTCATGCGGGGACTGTTCAAACCCAGCGAGGCCAAACGCGCCCTGATCGGCGGCTCGCCGGAGGTCTACATCGCTACCGCCAACGGTGCCCCTGCCGTCGTGGCGGTCCTCAAGGGCCAGGTCATCGGCGTCCTGTGTCCGGAGGTCACCACCGAGGGCATCGCCGCATTCCGCAACCAGGTCAACCCCGACAAGCTGGAACGCGCGTCCCGGCGGTGGGCGGCCGACGGGCACGGGGAACCCCTGTTCAACGCCTTCTGAATCTGATGTGAGGTGCATCACATCGCATTCCTGTCAGGGAACGGCGGGCTGTCCGGTTCAAGGGGCGAGACCGCGAGACAGGAGTCAAGACATGCAGCACCGCATCATCGTCCTCGGAGCCGGATACACCGGAGCCATCGCCGCCGGGCGCCTCGCCAAGCGACTGCAGCGTGAGGATGTCGCCATCACCCTCGTCAACGCCGAGCCCAACTTCGTCGAACGCGTCCGGATGCACCAGTTGGCGGTCGGCCAGGACCTCAAGCCCCACCCCTTCGACGAGATGTTCGCGGGCACCGGCGTGGAACTGAAGCTCGCGAAGGTGACCGGCGTCGACGTCGATCGCAAAACCGTCGCCATCCTTGCCGCACACGGCACCGAGGAACTGGAGTACGACAGCCTCGTGTACGCCCTGGGTAGCGGCTGGAACGACCAAGGCGTCCCCGGCGCCGCCGAGCACGCCCACCAGATCGCGAGCCGTCCCGGAGCACTCCGGCTGCGCGAGCGCCTGGCCGGCCTGGACGCCGGACAGCCCGTGGTCATCGTCGGCGGAGGCCTCACCGGCGTGGAGGCCGCGAGCGAGATCGCCGAGGCCCGCCCGGACCTCGACGTCGCCCTCGCCGCTCACGGCGGGCTCGGCGACTGGCTCTCGCCCAAGGGGCGGGGGCACCTCCGGAAGGTCTTCGGCAAACTCGGCATCACCGTCCTCGAGCACACCGATGTCACCGCCGTCGAGGCTGACCGCCTCGCCACCGCCGACGGCCAGTTCGTCCCGGCCGCGGTCACCGTGTGGACCACCGGCTTCGCAGTCCACCCGATCGCGCAGGCGACCACCCTGGAGGTCACCGGCACTGGCCAGATCGTGGTCGACGGGACCATGCGCTCGCTCTCGCACCCAGACGTGTACGCCATCGGCGACGCAGCCATGGCAATGGGCCCCGGCGACAAGCCGCTGCGGATGTCGTGCGCATCGGGCACCCCCATGGCATGGCAGGCAGCCGATTCCCTCGCGGCACGTCTGACCGGCGGGAAGCTCCCGAAGACGCCGCTGCGCTATTTCAACCAGTGCATCTCACTGGGACGCAAGGAAGGCGTGATCCAGTACGTCACCGCCGACGACCGAGCCGTCCGGGCGGCCCTGACCGGACGCCTCGCCGCCGTCTACAAAGAACTGGTCTGCAAAGGCGCGGCCTGGGGCGTCGCCAACCCGACGCTGGGGATTCCGACCCGGCCCCGCCGCGTTGTGCAGGAGCCGTTCCAGGCGGGCACGGCCGTCAAGGCACAGGTCTGAAGACCTGTAGGTCTGACGGCCAGCCCTGATCACGGGATGCCCTGCAGGCAGCGACAGGAGCAGCTTCGCGCACTACCCAGACGGGGGGAACCGCAGGACAGAGCCCCTGCCGAGCCGCGCCCGCAGTTGCAGTTGCAGTTGCATTCACCTCCGTTCAGCAGGGTCCGTTCGTCAGCCATCGGACCTCTCCGCCGCAGGTGAGGACGCCCCCGTAGGCCGCTGGACGCCCGGGCGAACAGTTGGACAGCGTGTTGGGGGCAACCCCTCACGAGTTCGAATCTCGTATCCTCCGCACTCGCCCATCAGCGCAAACTAAGGACCCGACCGCATCGCGGTCGGGTCCTTAGTTCGTTTGTCGTCTCATCTCCAGTCTCATCACGGCGCTGGTGCCCTCGTGCCGGTCTACACCGGCACGAGGCGTAGACGGCCGCCGCAGGCACCTGCCATGACCAGCAAGCCGTGCCTGACCGGCCACTACACCCCCGTCGCCGACGAAATCACCGCCGTCGGCCTCAGGCGCTCGTGGGCGGCAGCTCTCCGAGCGCGTCCCGCAGCGCTGCTCGCGAACTGATGCCGAGCTTCGGAAACAGGCGGTACAGGTGGGAGCTCACGGTCCGGGGGGAGAGGTAGAGCCGTTCGCCGATCTGCTTGTTCGTGAGGCCCGCGGCGGCGAGCTCGGCGATCTCGCGCTCCTGCGGGGTCAGCGGGGCGGCCGGCCCGGAAGCCGGGTGGGCTGCGGGCGTCCCGCTTGCGCGGAGCTCGGCGCGCGCCCGCGCCGCCCACGGGACGGCGCCGAGTCGTTCGAAGACGTCGAGGGCGATCGTCAGCTGGTGCCGGGCCTCGGAGGTGGACTTTGCCCGGCGGAGGCGTTCGGCGTAGGCAAGCCGGATCCGCGCCTGTGCGAACGGCCAGCGGCTCGCTCCCGGGGTCGCGAGCGCGGTGTCGAACGCCTCGCGGAACGACGCGGCCGGAGCGGTCATCCCCGTCGCGCCGACCGCGATCAGAGCGAGCCGGGGTGAGAGGTCGGCGACGCCTGATCGATGGATGTCGGCGACGTGCGCTCTTGCCTCTGCCGTCCGCCCGGCTCGGACGGCCGCCTCGACGAGGTCCAGCAGGACCCACAGTGCCGCGGGCTTGTAGGCGGGCACTGTCCCGGGCGAGCAGATCTCGACCGCGTGACGGTAGGCGGTCTCGAACTCCCCGTTGCTCAGCGCATCGACGGCCTTCGCGTGCGCGGCGAGCTGAAGCACGAAGCCGATGCGGTTCGGCGCCCCCCAGGCCTCCAGGTCGTCGGCGTGATGCCGGACGGTCTCGCGATCGCCGCGGGCGGCGGCGACCATCGCCCGGTCGTACTGCAGGAAGCCGCCGAGCAGCCGGTAGTGATGCCGGGTCGTGAAGGCGAGCCCCTCCTCGGCCAGCTGGAGCACGCCGTCCCAGTCGCCGCTCAGCACGCCGTCGAACCCCAGGAGCGCGAACGCCTTGATCGCCGATGCGACCGCGCCGCCACTGCGGCCGTGCTCGATCACCCGCCACAGCGCGCTGCGGCATCCGGCGATCCGGTGCACGTACATCGCCGCGATGCCCAGCCGCACAGCGTGGGCGTGATCGGCCTGCTCACCGATGCCGGCGATCGCCTCGTCGAGCAGCGGGAGCGACGGCGCTGCCCGTCGCGCGGGCTCGAGGAACGTGTTGCCGAGCAGGGCCAGGATCTCCGGGGGCTCAAGGTCGAGCCGATCGAGGGCAGCCCGGTAGTCGTCCACCAGCTCGGCGCGGGACCCGAAGGAGCAGTTCGCCTGCAGCACGTAGACGATCTCGCTGAGCGGCGCGTCCCAAACCGCGATCGGCTGGTCGGCCTTCCGCAGCGCGCCGAGCAGCAGCCGGTGGATGGTGTCGATGTCGCCCCCGCTGTTCACCATGTAGGCCGCAGCGGCGACGGCGGCGGCCACCGTGTGGCCTTGCCCGCCGCGTTCGGCGACGAGCGCCCGCGGGTCGGTGAGATCCCCGGTGACGTCGGCGCCGAGGTAGGTCGCGAACATGGCACGGCGGTGATGGTCGTCGGGTCCCGGGCTCAGCTCGGCCGCGCGCAGCAGTAGACCGATAGCGCCGACCGGGTCGCCGCGCCCCTTCGTCTTCAGCGCGGCCTCCTCGAGCAGTTGCGCGATCTGCTCGTCCGGCGCCGACGCAGCCTCCGCGAGATGCCATGCGCGCCGCTCGGAGCCGGCCGGATGCCGTCCCGCCAGCCGCCGATGTGCCTCGCGCCGTTCTTCTTCGGTCGACAGCTCGACGACCGCGGAACGGGTGAGCGGATGCCGGAACTGGACGCCGCGGGTCACCGGATGAATGCGGATCAGCCGGGCGCGTTCGGCCGGTTCGAGCTCACCGACCGAGATCGCCGGGAACAGTTCGCCGGTCCCGTCGAGCGCCGCGAGCAGCAGCTGGGCACGCGTCTCGTTGGGGAGCCCGTCGATCCGCCGGGCGAAGGTCAGCTGCAGCCGTCGGCCGACAGACGTGCGGCCGAGCGGAGGTTCGGCGGCGGTCGGGCCAACGTGCGCCGGAAGCTCGATCAGCGCCAGCGGGTTGCCCTGAGCCTCGGTGAGTACCTGCCGGGCCGCCCGGGGCGGCAGCTCGGGGAACGCCTCGGTGAGGAGTACTGCCGCTGCGTCGTCGTCGAGCGGTCCGATGGCGATCTCCGCAAGTCCGGCGTCCTCGAACACGCTGCCCTCACCTGTGCGCACGACGCCGAGCAGGCCTATCCCCGTGCCGCCCAGCCGCCGGGCGAGGATGCCGAACAGGGTGGCGCTCGCCCGGTCGAGCCACTGCAGGTCGTCGACCACCACCAGCAGGGCGGCCTGGTCGGCGGCACCGGACAGCAGGGCGAGCAGCGCGTTCGTCAGCGCGAGCTGGTCGGGCGCGGGCCCCTCCGCGAGGCCCACAGCGACGCCGATCGCGCGTCGGGAATCGAGTGGGAGCACGGCCAGCTCGGCGGCCAGCGGAGCGACCAGCTGATGGAGCCCGGCGAAGCTCACCTCCGCCTCGAACTCGACGCCGGACGCGCGCAGGACGCGCGTGCCGAGCTCCGCGGCGTGGGCAGCCGCGGCATCGAGGAGCGACGTCTTGCCCACGCCGGCCTCGCCGACGACGAGCAGGGAGCCGCCCTCCGTCGCCACGGCGTCGACGAAGCCATGCAGCACGCCCAGCTCGCGCGCACGCCCCACGAGCCGTCTGCTCGCCACGCTCGACACCCAACCCGGCACGTTCAGACTCTACTGCGCCACCACGGCCGTCGACTCCGGCGCGAGGGCCTGGAGCGGCGGACCCGCCCGGCTCGCCGATGGCAGTCATCTGACGGATTCGCCGCGCCCATCGCGTCCGTAGATTCGCTCTCGTCCACCAGATCTGGAAGGAGACGCCATGAGTGCAACCATCGTTCTCGTGCACGGCGGCTTTGTCGACGGCGCCGGATGGCGCGGAGTCTACGACGCCCTGACGACCGACGGCTTCGACGTGCGGATCGTGCAGAACCCGACGAAGTCGCTCGCCGACGACGTCGCCGTTACCCGCGACGTGCTCGACGGCGCCGCCGGCCCGGTCGTGCTCGTCGGCCACTCGTACGGCGGTGCGGTGATCACCGAGGCCGGCAACCACGACAAGGTCGGGGCGCTCGTCTACGTCACGGCGTTCGCGCCCGACCAGGGGGAGTCGGTCAACACGCTTCTGGGCACGTTCCCGGCCGACGGGCCGCAGCCGCCGATCCTGCCGCCGGTCAACGGCTATCTCTTCCTCGACCGCGACAAGTTCGCCGACTCGTTCGCCGCCGACGTCTCTGCGCAGGAGGCGGCGTTCATGGCCGACTCGCAGGTGCCATGGGGGCTGGACGCGCTCGGCGGCACGGTGACGAAGGCCGCCTGGCATGCGAAGCCCAGCTGGTACCTGCACGTCACAGAGGACCGGATGATCCCGCCCGCCGCACAGGCCTCGATGGCGAAGCGTATCGGCGCCACCGTCGCCGAGACACCCGGAAGCCACGCGATCTACGTGTCGCAGCCGGGAGTCGTCGCCGATCTGATCAGGAAGGCCGCGGCGACACTCGCATGAGGTGGGTGCCACCCGGATGCCTGGGTGGCACCTCACCGCGCGCCGTCCTTCGGCGTCAACAGCAGACGGGTGCCGAGCGGAGCGGGCGCGGCACTGCCAGATCGGCTGTGAGGCCGATGGCGAGCAGCCGCGCGGCCAAGCGCCGGTGACCTGCCGCATGGCCCGCACCCGGCGATGGGTGCGGGCCTCTGCTCCATCAGCGACTGCGTGCGCCTCGGGCATAAGCGGCGGCGGGCTGGGCGTCGAGCATCGCCAGGACGGCGCTCGCGCGCAGGCCGATGAAGCTGCCGATGGGGTCGTCGAAGCCGCCCCACGGCCAGGGAACGATGTTGCCGAGCACCCGGTAGAGCTCGACTGCTTCGGCACCGCGGCCGGCCTTGGTGAGTCCGTAGGCGAGCCAGCCTCGCGCGTCGACCAGGCGTGGGTGACCGGGGTCAGCGGCGGCAAGGTCGGCGAGAGCGGTGTCCAACGCTGCTGCCACGTCGGGGCGCTTCCAGGCGTCGGCCGGTGCCTCGTCGCGGACGAACTCCTCGCGGAACGCCTCGATCTTGAGTGCCGGGAGCAGGCTGCCGTGCGGGGCCACCGCGATGGCGCTGTCGATGAACTGGTGCATCAACTCGTGGCTGCCGCGCCATTTCTGGCACCAGTACTGCAGCGCGCACGCGTGGGCACGGTAGTGCTGCGGCGCGCGGGCGACGATCTCCGCCCACAGGGCGCGGTAGCGGTCGTTGGGCCAGCTCAGTCCCATGGCGACGGGGAGGAGGACAACGTAGGGGTTGGGGTCCTGGGGCGGGGCGAGGCGGATCGCCTCGTAGGCGGCCTGTTCGGCCTGGGTCAGTACACGGTGGAAGCCTTCGAACTGCTCGCGCGTCACCTGGGACGCCAGCTTGGAGCTGCGGATCTGCCATGCGACGCTGACGAGCGCGTCGGCGTGGAGCAGGGCAGCGTCCGCGTTGGCGGGCTCGGCCTGACGCCATGCCCGGAGCCAGCGGTCGTCTTCGACAGCCAGGTCGTGGAACGGACCGAGCCGGTGCCAGGCGAGGTCCCAGTCGGTGCCGCGCTGCCCGAGCCAGTAGGCGGCCGGACGCCAGTCGCCGGCGCGCGCGGAGTCGAGGGCGGCGGCGATCTCGGGAGTGGGATGGTTCGCCTGAACGGTCAGCTGCTCGCGCCGAGCGAGGCCGTAGTCGGTGGGGTTGATGGTGCGGGGTGCGCCCTGCGCTGGAGCGGGAGCGGTGCGCTTTCGGGCCGCGCGGGTCTTGCGATAGCTGGAAGCGGCGACGACCAGCATGATGCTGGTGCCGCCGCCGAGCGTGCTGAGCAGGTCCATGCGGGGGCTTTCTGGAGTCGGGTCGGCTGTCAGTTGCGGGCGACGGGCCGGGTCGAGGCGAGAACGGCGCGAAGTGGCGTCGGATCAGGCCAGTCGGCGAGGAGGGCGTCCAACGCGGGAGGCAAAGTCTCGGCGAGGCCCCCAGGCAACCGCAGCCGGACCGGCTCCGACCAAGTCAGCTCCCAGCGCGCCGCACCGGTTTCGGCGAGAGAGAGGATGACGAGGTCGCTCAGCGCCGCACGCATCGTGCTTCGCGATGCGGCTCTGTCGGGTACGGCGAGGGCCCCCGGGGGCGACGTGGATCGCCGCCCCCGGGGCCTTGGGGTGTAGGAGCCGGGATCAGTCGTTCTGGTAGTAGCCGAAGGCGTCGACGATGAGGTCGAGTTTGCCGTCGCTCATGTTCCAGTAGTCGATGATGCCGCCGCCGCCCGGGGTCGCCTGGACCAGGTTCGGAACGGTCTGGCCCCTGAGCCAGTTGAGCGTGGAGACGTTCGGTGGGGTGGGCCAGATCGCGGTTCCGCCCTGGTAGGCGGCCAGCGAGTTCGGGTCCGGGGACACGGTGAGGTGCCCCTGGTCGGTGGTGTCGGTCACGGTGGTGTTGAGCACGAACGCCGTCAGGTCGAACCGTTGGGTGATCGGCATGTCGATGTAGCCCCGGCCGGTGAGCGGGCCGTACTTCCAAGAGGCGTCACGGGTGTCGAGCAGCCGCTCGGGCGCGATCGGCATGAAGGCACCCCGGTTGGACGTGCTGTAGAAGCCGACGACATCCACCACGACGTCAGTCGGCATCCAGGCACCGTTGAGCACACGGATCTTGCCGTCGCTGCCGACCGGGACGATCACCGCGTTGGCCACTGTCTGTCCGGCCGTGAAGTTCACGGCCGACGTGGTCGGCGTCGAACCGCCGTCAGGGTAGACGGTCAGGTGCCCGCCGCTCCGGGGCCGGGTGGCGGTGACGTTGAGCGCCACCGCGGTGATGCCGCCGGGCAGGCCGGGGGCGGCGCCGGAGATCTGCACCGGGAACGACGCGTACGCGCCGATCTGGCCCTTGGCCGTGCCGGTACCGTCACGGGTGTCGATCAGACGGGTTGGCGCGACCGGTATGTAGCCGCTGGACGGGGACTGGGTGAAGTAGCCGGTGATGTCGGCGACCAGGTCCACCGGTCCCCAGCCGCCGTTGTACAGGTCGACGTAGCCGTCACTGCCGACCGGGACGGTCACCAGGTTCGGCACGGTCTGTCCGGCGGCGTAGTTGACGTTCGACGTGGTCGGCAGCCTGCCGCCCTCGCCGTATGCCGTGATGTGCCCGCCGGCGGCGGTGTCGGTGACCGTCACATTGAGAACGGCCGCCGTCACGCCCGTGGGGATACCGCCATTGCCGACGATCTGCACCCGTGCTGCCCCGTACGGCTGCACCTTCGCCTTCGGCGCTCCCGTGCCGTCACGGGTGTCCAGCAGTCGCTTCGGCCCGTACGCCGTGTACTCCGAACCGACCATCGACACCTGGACCGAGTTGGCGACCGTGTTCCCACTGCGGTCGCTCACTGCGGCCGTGATGGTGTACGTGCCCAGTTTCGGGTACGTGTGAGGCAGCGTCACGGTCATCGGCGCATTCCCGTAGAAGATTTGGACGCCGGTTGGGCTGCCGTCTCCCCAGTAGATGTAGAGGTCCTGCTCGACGGGCTTGCTCGTCACATTCGCGGTGAGTGAGATGCCGTACGCGCTGGTGTTCTTGGCGGTCAGGGCAAGGGCCATGCCAGGGTTGGTGCTCAGGTACTTGACGGCGCCGCGGTCGGTGAGGGGGCTGCCGCCGAAGTAGTCCGAGCTCAGCGCACCAAATGCGTTCGGGTTGGCCGAGTTGATCGCGGCCGAGCCGGGCTGTAGCGCGTAGTCGACGCCCCCTTCCTGGCCGTTGCCGACGGGCAACGCCTTTACGGTGTCGATCGTGTCGTGAGCGGCCTGGGTCTGAGCGGCCTGGAACGTGGCGAGCGTCGGGTACGCCGTGCCGGCCCAGTTGTAGGGCACGGTGGCGTTGCTGCCGTCGATGTAGAAGTCGTTGAAATCGGCCGTGGTGGCCGCGCTCGACCCGGCGGAGACAGTGACGTCCGGCGCCCAACCGGCCCCGGCATTGGAGCACTGCGACTTGTAGCCGCCCACCATCAGGTCGGTGTTCTGATTGCCGTCCTCCAGCAGGTTGTTCTCGATGGCGACCGCGGAGGACACACCCTCGATATCGACCGCGGAGTGGCAGCCGCGCTGGATCGTGTTGCCCGTGACGTTCAGTCCGTTCACTCCGGTGGCGATGATGCCGGAGGCCGCGAACAGGTCACCGGCCACCGTGATGGTGCTCGCGCCGGACGCGACGGTGATCGCCGGGTTCAGGCTGGACGGGTAACTGGGGTTCACGTACGTCCTGGTCACCGCGATACCGCTGGACGCGCCGTCGATGGCGATGCCGCTGCCATAGTTGGCGCTGATCTGGTCGGAGTCCAAAGCGATCTGGGATGAGCCGATGATCTCGACCGCCATCGGCGCGCTGTAGGACTGCAGGCCGAGATGACTGATCGTCACATTGCTGACGCCGTCGAGGATGAGGGCGGGCTTTCCGGCGACGGTGGTGCCCGCCTCGACCGTCGGGTGGTTGGTCGTTCCGATGATGGAGATCCCGGAGGTCTTGACCGTCACGGACTCCGTCGAGTACGAGTTCTGGGAGTTGGCGTTGACGGTGGCGGACACCATGATGGTGTCGCCGGGAGCCGCCGCGTTGACGGCGTCCTGCAGGTCGCAGAACGGGGCACTCTGGGTGCCCGTTCCGGTGTCCGTGGTACAGGTCTCGGTAATGGCGTAGATCGTCTTGCCCGTCGAGAGGCTGTGCGTCGAGCTGGTGGTGGCCGGCTTCTGCACCCGGTACGACTTGTCGGCGGGGCTGGTGAAGGTCCTGAACGCGGCGGACCCGGCCCCGTCCAGGGGTGGCGGGGTTGCGGTGTGCGGAGTGGTCGCGGTGTGCGGATGGGCGGCGGCGGAGGCCGGACCCGGTACGAGGGCGATGCTGGCGGCGATGACCGCAGCTGTCGCCATGAGACGGCGGTGAGACACCGGTCCCCCAAGTCCATTTATCTGATGATCGTGGCAGTAGCCGGCTCAGGCTACAGACCCGCGCTCTCGCCAACAACGGAGATCTTCTCCGACAGTTGCTTCTTCTGTCGCGTTGCGGCCGTAGCGGCGCTCGATGGACTCACCTCGTCGCGCGCAGGAGGCCAGGGAACATCTGGCAGTCGCCGGCGTCGACGGCTTGGCGGTATCCGTGGGCGGTTTTGGTACCCATCCTCTGGCACTCCCAGCGTGTTGCTGAGCGTGGATCAGAGCGGAAGATCGTCGGGCAGAAGCCGGAACGCCTTATGCCGGCTGAGCGGGCGCAGCGCGCGGAAGTCACGGCGATCGAGAGTGAGGATGGCATCGGTGTCGTAGTCGGATGCCAGTGCGACGTTCACGGCGTCGGCGAGGTCGAGGTTGAGCGCGGCGTGACGGGCCCGAACGGACTGTGCGGCACCGAGGTGGTCCTCCGTGATCTCAGGAACGACAACACGGCCTCTCCCCATCCAGCGACGAATGTCGTCGACAGCGCTGATTGCCGCTTCGCGTCCCAGTTCACGGGTGGCCACGTGGTCGATCTCAGCGAGCAGCAGTGGGGACATGACGAGGAGCCCAGCAGCCATGATCGCTTCGTTCGCCGCACCGTGTTCGAGATGAGTGGAGTCGAGCGCAGCCAGCAGGCCCGAGGTGTCGGCGACGACAATGATCACGCGGCGGTTCCGGAGTCGGACTCGCGCCGAACGGCATCAGCGACAGTGGTACGCACATCCTCCTTGGTCGGAGTGCGCCCCGAGCCTTCAAAGGTGCGTGAGAACAGCGGCTCGTCCCAGACTCGGTTCGCCATGGCCGCCAGGTGGATACCTTGGCGGATGATCTCGGCCTCGCTTATCCCCCGGCGCTGGGCCGCCTCCTTGATGATGGCCAGGTCCTCCGGGTCAGCGTAGACATTCGTGCGCTTCATAGACATGTACCAAGGTTAGCCCATGTACCAGATCGACACATGACCTGAGGGCTCGGCTCCTCCGCACCCGCCCGCCAGAGCAGGCGAGGGCCCGACCGCACTGTGGTCGGGCCCTCGTACCTCGTGGTCTCACCGGGGACGGCGAGCAGAGTCCGTCGACGGTTCCGGTTCCGGAACCGGTTCCGTTGCCGGCTTCCGGGCCTTGTCCGTGCCGGCGTGGGGCGTTCAGTCCTCGCGCACGATGGTGGCGAGAACGTCGTTGAAGGCCTCTGTCGAGGTGGGGTGCTGGTAGACAGCGTCCCGAAGTTCGGCGGACTTGACGCCGTGCCGCATGGCGAGCGCGACGGTGTTGATCAATTCCTGGGCGTCGACGCTGAGCAGAGCGGCGCCGAGGATCTCGTCGGTGTCGGCGTCGACAACGAACTTCATGACGCCGCGGGTCTCCTCGACGGCGTAGGCACGGGGCATGGCGATGATTTCGGCGACGGGCTGGCTGGCGATCTTCACACGGTGCCCATCCGCTCGCGCCTGCTTCTCGGTGAGGCCGACGCCGGCGAGCGGCGGAGTCATGAAGACGGTGTGGGGGATGGCGACGCGGTCCGTGGTGCGGCGGCGGCCCTCGCCCACGAGTTGGTCGAGGACGATCCGGCTGTCGTCGAGCGAGACGTAGGTGAACTGGGGGCCGCCGTTGACGTCGCCGAGCGCGAAGATGTGCGGCTGACTGGTGCGCAGGTACTCGTCGACCTCGACGGCGCCGCGCGAGGTGGTACGCACCCCCGCTGCTTCCAGGTTGAGGCTGCGGGTTGCCGGCGCACGACCGGTGGCCGGCAGGACGGCGTCCGCGGCGACGGTCTGCTCCCGACCGTCTTGCTCGTAGACCACGATGGCCTCGCCGTCGCCGTCACGCACTTCCTTCACGGTGGCACCGGTGACAAAGCTGATCCCCTCGTCGGCGAGGATGGTGGTGGCGGATTCAGCGATGTCGTCGTCCTCGCGGGGGAAGAGCTTCGGGCCAGCCTCCAGCACGGCGACCTGCGAGCCGAACTGCTGGTAGATGGAGGCGAACTCGATGCCGAGGTAGCCGCCGCCGATGATGGCGAGCCGCCGGGGGAGGTCGGTGCTCTCGATCAGCTGGGTGCTGGTGACCACGTGCTTGCTGATCCGCAGGCCTGGGATGTCGGGGATGACCGGCTCGGAGCCGGTGTTGATCAGGATGCTCTCGCCGGTGACGGTCACGGTCCCGTCTGCTGTGTCCACACGAACGGTGTGCGGGTCGGTGAAGACGGCTTTGCCAGTAAGGACGGTGACGGTCTCCATTCCGTTCAAGCCTTCGTAGTTGCCGGCGCGGAACAGGGCCGTGACGGCCTGGACCTTGTCGACCGACTGCTTGTACCAGGCCTGCGCCGGATCTTCGGGACGGCGCAGGCGGGAGTGGTGGACGAGTGCCTTGGTCGGCACGCAGCCCACGTTGGGGCAGGTGCCGCCGTACATGTGCTCCGACTGCTCGACCAGGACGACGCGCTTGCCGCGCCGGCCCATGGCCGCTGCGGTGACCTTGCCGCCCTTGCCGAAGCCGATGACGAGGAGATCGGCGGTGATGGTGTCGTTCATGTCTTCCATGGCTCCAGTCGGGGTTGCAGAGAAACAGTGCACACCGGATAAGCCGGTAAATAGCTGCTCTGTCATCCTTGGTCATTATTTGTCTGTTTCGGCCATCAGTGTTGCCGATGTCTACCGAATGGCGGTCCCCGGCACGCCGCCACCCGAGGTGCGGCTGGGCGCTGACGCCCCGTCACCGTGGCCTGCGTGGGCTCGTACGCCCCCGCGCAGGCCACGGTGAGGGGGACGTCAGACGGCGATACGTCCGCCGTCGACCGGCAGCACGGCACCATGCACGAAGCTGGACCGGTCGGTGGCCAGGAACACGATGGCGTCGGCCACCTCCTGCGCGGTTCCCGGCCGCTGGGCCGGCGCCTGGGCGGCGAGGGCGTCGATGGCCTCGGCCATCCCCGAGGTTCCCTCGGTCAGGGTCGGGCCCGGACTGACCGCGTTCACCCGCACCCCACGCGGCCCGAACTCCGCCGCCCACGACTTCGTCAGCAGGACCAGAGCGGCCTTGCTCGACCCGTACAGGCTCATGCCGTCCACGCCGTATTCCGCGACCATCGTGGTGACGTTGATGATCGCACCACGACCACGCTCGGCCATGGCAGGTGCGAGCTCGGCGACCAGGAAGTACGGCGCCTTCACATTCAGCCCGTACACCGCGTCGAAGGCAGCCTCAGTGGCCTCCCCGGTCGGGCCGAACGGGTAGACACCGGCGTTGTTGACCAGAACGTCGATCTGCCCCACGAGCGCACTGGCCTGCCGGGCCAGCGAGCGTGCCGAAGCCTCGTCCCGCAGATCGGCAACCACGAAGTGGCCCTCACCGCCGGCCGCCTCGATCTCCTGAACGACCTTCTTGCCGCGCTCGGCGTCCCGGCCCGACAGCACGACCTTCGCCCCGAGGCCGGCGAGCGCCAGTACGGCCGCCCGGCCGATACCGCTGGTCCCGCCCGTGACCAACACCGAAGTGCCGGACAGTTCTGACATCGCTACTCACTCTCCGAGATACGTGTGCCCACCAAGGGGCCTGTCGGCCGAGTCACTCCGTGTCGGCGGCGACTCGATCCAGGTGGTGCAAGGCGTAGACGTTCCGGGCGCTTCCCGAGAGGTCATACACGGGGTCTATAGCCCTCATAAGTGCCGCCTTGGCACCTCTGACCTGGCACTTCGCGATTCGGCCAGCGGGTGGCGACGGCAGCACGCGGGCAGTCGACGCATTCGGGCGCGCCTCCCGTCGGGACACAGCGGGCGTCATAGCCCGGCGGTCCGATTCCGGACCAGCCCCGTCCGTGTCGCTCTCCGCTGCCGGACTCAGGTCGCCGGGGGCTGGTCCAGGGCTGCGACGAGGTGTCCGAGATCGCGCCGGTGCGAGCCGGCCGGCCAGACCGCCCAGGTGCGACGTACGAGCGGGTGGCCGACCAGCGGCGACCAGGTGACGGTCTCCGGCAGGGGTTGGGACCAGTCAGGGGGTGCGAGGGTGAAGGCCCGGCCGGTGCCGACGGCGGCGAGTTTGACCTCGGCGATCAGGGACTGTCCCGTGGGGGGCTCGGGACCGAGGTCGATGCCGTGGCTGCGCAGGATGGCGGTGAGGGCGTCGTACCAGGCGGGACTGCCGGAACGGGGGAAGCCGACCCAGTCCAGTCCCGCCAGGGCGTCCAGGCGGATCCCCTCGGGCCCGGCTAGCTTGACGGCCAGTTCCGTGGCCAGCAGCACGCCGAGGCGCTCCTCCACGACGAGCATCGCGTCGAGGTCCTGCCCGGTGGGGCGTTCGCGCAGCAGGCCGAGGTCGAGTTCGCCGCCGCGCAGCGCGGTGAGCTGGTCGGACGTTGACAGATGGCGGGCCAGGACCCGAGTGACGGGATAGGCGTCGGCGAGGTCGGCCAGGGCGCGGGAGAGCAGATCGGTGGGCAGTTCCAGTGGGATACCGATGCGCAGGACGCTGCCGCCGTCTGCGTTGTGGGCGGCCATGGCGGCCACGGCCCGGCCGTGGCGTGCCAGTACGGCGCGGGCCTCGGTCAGCAGGGTCAGTCCGGCGTCCGTGGGCTGGACTCCGGTGCTGCTGCGGACCAGCAGCTGAACACCGAACTCTCGCTCGAGGCCGACCACGGTCTGGGACAACGCCGGCTGGCTGATGTGCAGCCTGCGTGCCGCTGCGGACAGGCCACCCTCCTCGACGACCGCCACGAACGCACGCATCTCCCGCAGTTCCATGCGCCCATCGCATCACGGCTGCCACGACCGGCGCCATCACAGCCGGGTGAGCATCACAGCTGGGTGGGCATCACAGCTGGGTGGGCATCACAGCTGGGTGGGCATCTCAGCTGGGTCGGCATCTCAGCTGGGTGGGGTGGGCAGGCCGGCAGCGCTGGCAGCCATCAGTCCTGTCCTCCAGAGGCCTGTCTTATGGCGGCCCTCGGTGAACCGTCTGGCCGGCGGCCACGAATCGGGGCGGAGATGGGGTTGTCTGGGTCGGAGTGAAAGGACCACTCCCTGTGAACCGAGGAGTTCCTCATGCCCAACGATTCCGTAGCCACACCCCCCGTCGCCACAGGAGATCCTCTCTCCCCGTGGCTCGCGGCTCTCCGTGCCGCTTCCCGGCGACTCGCCAACACGGTCGACGGGCTCTCGGCGAAGGACCTGTCCCGCCCGTCCTTCGCGGACGGCTGGAGCATCGCCCAGGTCCTGTCCCATCTGGGCAGTGCTGCGGAGATCAGCACCAGCCAGTTGGAGCGCGGCCTGGCCGGCGACACGACCGGACCGCAGCGGGAGAACGTCGTGCCGGTGTGGGAACGGTGGGACGCCCTGTCCGGACCGGCCCAGCGTGCGGCGTGGATGGCCGCCGATGCCGGCCATCTTGAGCTGCTGGACTCGCTCGACGGGCAACAGCGTGCATCGGCGCGCGTGCCGTACTTCGCCGGGCTGCTCAGCGTTCCGGTCTATGCCGGATACCGACTGTCGGAGCAGTCGGTACACGCCTGGGACATCGACGTCGCCCTGGATCCGACGGCTGTGATCCCGGCGCCGGAGGTGCAGTTGCTGTGGAAACGGCTGGACCTGGTGGCGACACGATTCCGGGACGCAAAAACCCTCGAGCGACTGGGTCCACGGCAGTTGTCCGTCGTGCTGACCGAGCCGCCCGGAACGGCGCTGCTGGACCTGGACGCGGAGCTGCACCTGTATCCGTGCGAACCCACCGAGCCGGCCGGGACGCTGTCCGGATCGTCCGAGTCCGTGCTGCGGCTGGTCTACGGCCGCAACCGGCCCGAAGACGGCGTGACCGTGACCGGAACGGTCACCCTGCAGGATGTGCGGTCACTCTTCCCCGGGTTCTGAGCGCCCGCTTCCGGCCCCCGCATCACCGCTCACCCCTGCGACCTCGATACCAGTCAACACGATCATCACGATCACAACAGCCAAGGACTGATCATGTCCAATCCCGCTCCTGCCTACTTCACAGCCTTCGAGAACATCGCCATGAGCCGCACCGAGTCCGGGGTGCTCACCGTCCGGTTCCACTCCGGCGACGGGCCGGCCACCTTCACCGGCCGGCTGCACACCGACTTCCCCAAGGCCCTGTACGAGATCGGTGAGGACCGCGACAACCGGGTGCTGGTCCTGACCGGCACCGGCGACCGTTTCATGACCGACATCGACGGCGCCAGCCTGGGCGACATCACCAAGCCCGCTCAGTGGGACCGCACCGTGAGCGAGGGACGCCGCGTCATGCAGCGCCTGGTCGATCTGGAGATGCCGATCATCGCAGCCGTCAACGGCCCGGCCAGCGTGCACAGCGAGTACGTGCTGCTGGCCGACGTCGTCATCGCTGCCGAGACCACCGTCTTCTCCGACTTCCCGCACCTGACCTTCGGGATTGTCCCCGGCGACGGCATCCAGGTGGTCTGGGAGGAGGCCCTCGGCCTCAACCGCTCCCGCTACCTCACCTTGACGCAGGGCTCGTTCACCGCCGAGCAGGCCGAACGCTGGGGCGCGGTCGCCGAGGTCCGACCGCTGGACGAGGTACTGACTCGCGCCCAGGAACTCGCCGAAACCCTGGCAGCCAAGCCGCAACTGCTCACCCGCTACCTCGCCGTGACCCTACGTCAGCGCGTCAGCCGTCGGATGGCCGAAGGCCTCCAGGTCGGCATGGCCATGGAAGGCCTGACGGCCGCCGACCTCGCCCACCAGGGCTGAACCGCCACCGCGCCAACGGCCGATGCTCGTTTGCTCCGGTTGCAGTTCTGGTTGCATTCACCCCCGTGCAGCAGCGCCCACCGCTTGTCGGGCACGCCGCATCGCCGCGCATCAGGAACGCCTGCGCTCGCCCCCGAGAATCGGCACAGATAGCGGCAGCGTTCCACCTGCGTCGGTGACCTTCGCAGCGATTGCCGCGCAGGTCACCGCGCTGGATCAGCTCCGGGTCTCGGTGACGGCACGGCGGCCGCTCCGGTCCTGGCGGACTTCGCGCAGCAGGGCTGCCGCGGCGGGGCTTGTCGGGTCGCTGGTGACGGTCACGGTCTTCCAGGGCGGGAGAGTTCCGGCGATGGCGATGAAGCGCGCCTGATCGGTCTTGACGGCGAAGGACTGCGGGACGAGGGCGACGCCGAGCCCAAAGGCCACCAGGTCCAGCAGTGAATGAACATCGGTCACCTCCAGCGCGACACGGCGTTCGACCCCCGCGTCGGCGAGCACCTGGTCGGCCAGGTCCCGGGTGCCCCAGTCGAGGTGGAAGTCGACGAACTGCTCCTTCTGCAGTTCCGCCAGTTCGACGTGCGTGCGTTCCGCGAAGGGGTGCCGGGGGCCGCAGGCGAGGACGAGCGGCTCGTCGGCGAGCGGTTCCACCAGCAGGCTGTCGGGGCAACGGGCCGGGCTGGAGACAAAGGCCAGGTCGAGCCGTCCGGCGCGAACCTGCTCGGTCAGTTCGTTGGATCCCCCTTGGCGCAGCCGTATCTCCAGTCCCGGGTACGCGGCGGCGAACCGGGCGAGGACGGCGGGCAGGTGGACGACGTGCAGGCACTGCAGTGAGCCGATGGAGAGGCTCCCGCGGAGCAGGCCCTGGACGGCTGCGACGGCGTCCTTAGCGGCATGGGTCGCGGCCAGGGCGCGCCTGGCCTCGACAAGCAGGGCCTGACCGGCCGGGGTCATCTCGACCGAGCGGGTGCTGCGGAAGAACAGCGCGCCGCCCAACTCGCGTTCGAGCGTCCGGATCGAGGCCGACAGCCCGGACTGGGCGACCTGCAAGCGCTTGGCCGCCCGGGTGAAGTGGCACTCCTCGGCGACGGCCACAAAGTACTCGAGCTGCCGTAGTTCCATGATTCATCACCTGCACTGCTCAAAGGCATCATCATCTTCTGTTGGACAGCTTAATCGCGGAAGCGCAGGCTGGTGAAGACCGCAGAGCAGCACCTATGAATCCCAGGAGGATCCTCCATGCAGTCTCGAAGCATCGGTGACGTCCGGGTCGGCTCGATAGGCCTCGGCGGGATGCCGATGTCGATCGAGGGGCGCCCCGACGAGCGGCGTTCGGTCGCCACGATCCATGCCGCCCTCGACGCCGGCGTCACGCTGATCGACACCGCTGACGCCTACCACCTCAAGGCGAACGACGTCGGCCACAACGAGTCACTGATCGCACGTGCGGTGGCCGGCTACGGCGGCGACACCTCTGAGGTGCTGATCGCGACGAAGGGCGGTCATCTGCGCCCCGGCGACGGCTCGTGGACCCTGAACGGTTCGCCGGAATACCTGAAAGAGGCCTGCGACGCCTCGCTGAAGCGACTCGGCGTCGAAGCCATCGGGCTGTACCAGTTCCACCGCCCGGACCCGAGGGTCCCCTACGCGGAGTCGGTTGGCGCGATCCGCGACCTGCTGGACGCCGGGAAGATCCGGCACGCGGGGATCTCGAACGCGAACCCGGAACAGATCCGGCAGGCCAACGAGATCCTCGGTGGACGGCTGGTGAGCGTGCAGAACCAGTTCTCGCCGGCATTCCGCTCCAGCGAGCCGGAGCTGGAGCTCTGCGCGGAACTGGGCATCGCCTTCCTCCCGTGGAGCCCGCTTGGCGGCATCTCCAACGCAGGCCGGTTGGGTTCACGGTTCGACGTGTTCGAGCAGGTGGCGCTGGCACACGGCGTGAGCGCGCAGCAGGTGTGCCTCGCCTGGATGCTCGCCAAGGCACCGGTGGTCATTCCGATCCCGGGCTCCTCGCGTCCCGAGACGATCCGCGACTCCGTAGCGGCGGCGGACCTGGAGCTGTCCGCCGAGGAGCTCCGCCGCCTCGACGCGGCCTGAGACAGACCCACCCACTGGACCCCGGCCTTGCCGTCAGGGTCAGGAGTCAAGGTCAGGAGCCAAGGAGTCAAGGTCAGGAGTAGTGCATCAGGCGCTTCCAGAGGACCGGCCAGGGCAGTAGCCGGTTGCGGCAGACCAGGATCTGCTTGTTCTGCTCCTGGTTCTTGAGGTGGCGGCCGTTGTCGATCCGGGCGGCGAGGGTGCAGTCGCCCCAGTAGCCGGTGAGCTGTTCCGGCTTGAAGCCGACCATGATTGACGGCCCGTCAGTCGAGGGCGTGCCGAAGTTGGCGTAGCCGTCGTGGTCGGCGTAGGGGGTGGGGAGGCCCAGCGGGCCGCCGTAGTGGGCCAGGGCGCCGGCTTCTCCGTAGTTCTCGGCGACGAGCGTCGCTGTGGAGCGGTCGGCGCCCGAGGGCAGTGCGCGGTACACCCCGGCCACGGTGCGGGCCAGTTCGGGCCAGCCCACCGTCTCCCCGTTCTCACCGTTGAGCGGTTGCACGAGGTGGTAGTCGGCGACCGGCAGCACGGGGAGCCCGGCCACCACCTCGACCAGCGCGAACACCACTCCGACGGAGGCCGCCAGCCCCACCGCGCAGGTATGGCGCACCGAGCGCACCCGGCCGGGCCGCCACAGCCAGTCCACCGCGACCACCGCACCCGCGCCCAACAGCAGCGGAGCCCATCCGGTCGCGTAGTAGCGCTTGCCCCCAGTGAGCAGCGCGAGCGCCAGCGTCAGCGGGTACCCCATCGCGAGCAGGCGGTACCGGGAGAACTCCGCGCGCCGGGCCAGCGCCCACCACCCGGCGATCCACAGCACCGGGAAGGCCACCTCGAACTGGAACGGCAGTAGTTGGGCGCGCTCGCTGTTTGAGGAGATCCGCCGGGCCATCGTCAGTTGCGGCCAGCCGTGCTGCGCCTGCCAGACGAGGTTCGGTGCCCAGATCAGCAGGGCGATCGCCGCCCCCGCGTACAGCAGCGGGCTCCGGAACATCGTCCTCGGCCCGACCGCCACCGCGCTCACGGCCAGCGCGAACGCGAGCAGCGTCACCAGATTGTTGGCGAGCAGACCGACCCCGGCCGCGGCCCCGGCGAGCAGCCAGAGCCGGTCGTCCCGGGTGCGCAGCCAGCGCAGCACCAGCCAGAGCAGCAGCGCCCAGGTGCACAGGTCCACCCCCGAGGTGACGAAGAGGTGGCCGCCCACCAGCACCATCGCCGAGGCCGCGGTGGCCGCCGCGGCCAGCAGCTGGGCACGGCGGCTGCGCAGCGGGTCCGACCCGGCCAACTCCCGTGCGCAGAGCACCGCGAGCAGTACCGTGCAGAGCGCCAGCAGCAGCGGAAGCGTCCGAATCGCCCGCACCGAGTCGCCCAGCACGGCGGTTTCCACCCGGATCATCGCGGGCACCAGCGGTGGCTGGTCGTCGTAACCCCAGGCCAAGTGACGGCTCGCCACCATGAAGTACAGCTCGTCACGGTGGTAGCCATAGCGCCCGGCGGTGGCCTCAAGTAAGCCGGCGAGCACGAACAGAACTGGCAGGACGCGCCGCCAGGCGACCCGTGGGAACTGCACGGCCGACATGCCGCCAGTCTGGCACGCACACCGCCCGCCGGACACTGCCCGGACGGTGAGATGTAGGGCTCCTGACTGAGAGGTGCGCGGTGGCGCCGGCCCGGGCGCCGGAACCTTCGTTCGCCGGCGTGTCACCCCAGCATCCCCTCAACGTCGGCGACCTGACGCCACGTTGATTCGAGTGCGCAGGTGACCACGCTTCTGTGGACCCCGGACCACCGCAGTTCGCCCTGACGCCGAGGACGCGACGGTTCCGGAACCGGGCCGGTCTATTGACAGTGCTCCGACCAGAGGAAGACTCTCCAGAGAGCGCTCTCACAGCTCCTGCCAGACCCCGTCTCCCAGCCAGAGGCGGTCCCCACCCACAAGGAGTACGCATGGCGTTCAAACGTAGGCGCATGCACCTGCGGCACAACCGTCCCAACAGCCGGCTCGCGATCAGCCTGTTGGCGGTCACCGCGATGGCGGCGGTCACGTTGACCGCTTCGCCCTCCGCCTCCGCCCAGCCGACCGCTTCCCGAACCGTGCTCTCCGCGGCCGCACAGCCAGCCAGCGTGCCGGCACCACCGACGGGGTTCAACACCACGTGGAGTGACGACTTCAGCGGCGCCGCCGGCTCCGCTCTGGACACCGGAACCTGGCGCTACGACACCGGCGCGGGCAGCGGTTTCGGTACTGGTGAGATCGAGACGATGACCAACAGCACCGCCAACGTGTACCAGGACGGCAGCGGCCATCTGGTACTCAAGGCCCTGCACTCGGGTACCGACCCGAACGCGGGCTGGACCTCGGGTCGGGTCGAGACGCAGGCGGACGGCTTCGGTGCCCAGCCGGGCGGCGTGGTGCGGGTGCAGGCCTCCATCCAGCAGCCCAACCTCACGACGGCGAACGGGGCCGGGTACTGGCCGGCGTTCTGGATGCTGGGCTCGCCGCTGCGCATCGGAGTCCCTTGGCCGGGATCCGGCGAGATCGACACCATGGAGGACATCAACGGTCGCAGTTCCGTGTTCGGCACGCTGCACTGCGGCGTCAGCCCCGGCGGCCCTTGCAACGAGTCCACCGGGATCGGCAGCGGCGAGCACGCATGCAGTGGCTGCCAGACCGGGTACCACACCTACGCGGTGGAGATCGACAGGTCCACCTCGCCCGAGCAGATCCGCTACTACCTCGACGGCGCCAACTACTTCACGATCAACTCCAGCCAGGTGGACGCCACCACGTGGGCCAACGCGGTCGACCACTCCTTCTTCGTCATCTTTGACCTGGCCATGGGCGGCGGATTCCCGGCCGCCTTCGGCGGAGGCCCCAACGCCAGCACCGTCTCCGGCGGCCAGATGAACATCGACTATGTCGCCGTGTACAACAAGCCGCCGGCCGGCATCGTGGGTCCTGATATCGCTCTGGGCAAGCCCACGACGGCCTCGTCGGTGGAGAGCACGCTGTTCCCGGCGTCCAACGCCACCGACGGCAACCCGACCACCCGCTGGTCCAGCGGCTTCAGCGATCCCCAGTGGCTGCAGGTCGACCTCGGCCAGTCCTACAACCTCACGCACGCGACCCTCACCTGGGAGGCGGCCGCCGCATCGGCCTACCAGATACAGACATCCAACGACGGCGCGACGTGGTCCACGATCTACACCTACAACAACACTCCTGCCGACCTCCAGGACGTCTCCCTGTCCGGCTCCGGACGCTACGTCCGGATATACGCGACAAGCCGAGCGTCGCAGTGGGGCGACTCGCTGTACGAACTGGCGCTCTACGGCACGCCGTCCTCCGGCGGCGGCTCCACTCTGCTGTCACAGGGCAAGACGGCGACTGCCTCGTCCGTGGAGAACGCCAGCTTCACAGCGCCGAACGCGGTCGACGGCAACACCGGCACCCGCTGGTCGAGCGGATTCTCCGACCCGCAGTGGCTCCAGGTCGACCTGGGCGCCAGCCACACGATCAGCCAGGTGGTGCTCAACTGGGAGGCCGCCTACGCCACCGCGTTCCAGATCCAGACCTCGACGGACGGTTCCACCTGGACCACCGTCTACTCGACCACCAGTGGTACCGGCGGCACCCAGACGCTGGCGGTGTCCGGCTCCGGCCGCTACGTGCGCATGTACGGCACCGCCCGGGCTACTCAGTACGGCTACTCCCTGTGGGAGTTCCAGGTCTTCGGCAGCTGACCCCACCCCTGGTGCGCCGTCGGCGCACCATAGGCCCCGGCTGCCTGGCAGCCGGGGCCTATGGGCCTGACGGGGAGGGCGCGATCAGCCGAGGCGGTCGGATCCGCGGTGGTGGCTGGTGAACGGCTCCAGGATGTGGCTGACGTCCCAGGTGTTCTGGGCGATGCCGGAGCAGGTGCCTGCACCGGACGTGCCGGGGCAGCCTCCGTTGTCCCGCTGCAGGGCCCATACGGACAGGCTGGCGAGACCCTTCTTCGCGGCCCAGGCTTCGACGGTCGCGGTGTCGGCCAGCGTCGTCGTCTCAGCCGCTCCGAAGTCGTCGATGCCCGGCATCAGGGTGATCCCGATCGTCTCCCAGAGTTCGGCCGAGCTCTTGTGCGGGTACAGCGCGGCGAGTTGGCTGTGCACCCCGGTCGCGGCGGTCTCCGCGTTCGTCGCCATCTCGTGGACGGTGCCGTCGTAGTAGTCGAAGGTCATGGCGTTGACCACGGCGATCCGCGCGTGCTGCTGCACGGCGTTCTGCAGCACTGCGACGCCGGTCGCTCCCAGCCCGGTGGTGGTCGTGGGCAGGGTGTACTGGAAGCTGACGTTCCGTCCGGTGTGCTGGGCCCACTTCTCGACCGCGGCGATCGCCTGGTTGCGGCGGGTGATGCCGGCGGTGTTGTTCAGCGAGTCGGCTTCGACGTCCAGGTCGATCCGGGACACATGGTAGGTGGTGACGACGTCCTCGTAGACCTTCGCGATGGCGTTGACGTCTGTGCAACTGTCCGCGATGTCGGTGGTGGTGGTGTCGGCGGAGTAGCCGCCGAAGGACGGGATGACCGTCCCGCCCTTGTGCTGGATGGCGGCGATGGAGCTGCCGAAGGTGGCCGAGGTGAGCGGCTGGGTGGTGCTGCCGTTCCAGTAGGCGGTACAGGAACCCGCGGCGGCCGTCTGAATGAACGCCATGGTCAGGTACTTGGCCCCGGACTGGGCGGAGAGGGTGGCCGGGTCGTCTCCGTTGTAGGCCTCAAAGTACGGCGCGTACACGTGCTCGGGGATGGGGTTCGCCGCCGTGTGCCCGAAGGTCGCGGGACCTGCGGCGTTCGCCGCACCCGCGCCGGCGGTGAGCAGCCCCGCCGAGGCGACGGCGGTCGCGACCAATCCGGTGAACAGGGCATGGAGAGTTCTGGGCGATCGGCGCATCTGGGCTCCCGGACAGGGGTGAAGAAGAAAGTGGTACAGACCTTTGACTCAACGCGCTAATACTTGGACTAGACCATTCAGCTGTCAAGAGAATGCAGCTGCTGCGAGTACGCTGCCCCCGATCGAGGGAGGACCACGTGAAGATCGGACTGCTGGGAACAGGCCCCTGGGCTGAGCGGACATACGGCCCCGCGCTCAGCGCGCACCCGGAGGTCGAGTTCACCGGAGTGTGGGGCCGTAGGCCGGAAGCCGCCGCCGCGTTGGCGGACCGCTTCGGGATCAAGGCGTACAGCGACGCGGACGAGCTGATCGAGGACAGCGAGGCGGTCGCGTTCGCGCTGCCGCCACAGGTTCAGGCCGAACACGCGGTACGGGCGGCGACGGCCGGGCGGCATCTGCTGCTGGAGAAGCCGATCGGAGTGGACCTGGCCGACGCGCGGCGGGTGGCAGACGCGGCGGCGCGGGGCGGAGTGGCCTCAGTGGTGCTCTTCACGCTGCGCTTCATGCCGGAAACCGCCGCGTGGATCACCGAACAGGCGTCCCTGGGCGGCTGGTTCACGGCGCGCGCGGACTGGCTGGCGGCGGTGCTGACGCCGAACTCCGGCAGCCCCTACGGGGCCTCGCCGTGGCGCCAGGAGAAGGGCGCCCTGTGGGACGTCGGTCCGCACGCACTGTCGCTGCTGCTCCCGATACTGGGCGACGCGACGGTGACCGGCGCGGCGCGAGGGCAGTTCGACACCGTGCATCTGACGTTTCGCCACACCGGTGGTGCGTCCAGCACGGCCACCCTGGGCCTGACCGCGCCTCCCGCCGCCGGTGGTGTCGAGGTCGTGCTGCGCGGCGAGCACGGCGTGACCGGGCTTCCGCCGCAGCGGGAGGGCGAGGGCCCGGTCCAGGCTCTGGGCCGCGCCGTCGACGCACTGCTGGTCTCGGCCCGTACGGGCCAACCGCACGCCTGTGACGTGCGGTTCGCCCTGCGGGTGGTGGAGATCCTCGCCGAAGCCGAGCGGATGCTGGTGGAGGATCGGAACAGCCGGCCCGAGCGGGAAGGCTGACGAACCGTACGCAGTGCACGTGGCGGCTGAAAGCGGGGCGGCTGAACGGCGAAGGCCCGGACCGCTCATGGTCCGGGCCTTCGTCACACCGCCGTGCGGGAGGTCACCACGGGGACGGAGCCGGTGGCGCGACCACCGCGGGACGGTCCGCGCAGGTGATCGTGTTCGGCAGCTCCCACGGGGCGAGCCAGGGTCCGGTGGTGCCGCCCCCGAGGTTGCCGCCGAGGTCGGTCAGCGAGAACTCCGAGCCGGCCGACGTGAAGTGGAACGACCCGCAGTTGTTGACGCCGACCGCGCCGACGTTGCGGGCGACCACGTTCTCGAAGGACGCGGATCCGGCAGCACGGGCGCTGAGCACCGAGGTGCCCGTGCCGTCCACCTTGATGTCCTTGAAGTGGACGTTCGTGATCGAGTAGAGATCCTTCACCGGCCAGTCGGCGACCAGCATGACGGCGTTGTAGGTGTTGTCGAGGAAGTTGTCGCCGACCACCTCGACGTCCGCGTTGATGTTCTTCTCCAGCGCGTAGAACCAGATGGCCCCGAGGCCGATGTTCCAGTTCAGCTCGTACGTGCCGGCACGGACCGTGGTGTTGTCGGTGATCCACAGGTGTCCGGTGAACGCCTCGGCGCCGAAGCGGGAGCCGACCTGGATGCCGCTGCCCTCGCGGATCGGATCGGCCACCAGGTTGTTCGAGACCGTGTTGTCCGTACCGCCGTAGAGGGCGATGCCGTTCGCGAGCACCGGGGTCTGCACGGTGTTGTGGTCGAACGTGTCGTTGGCGTCCTCGGTCTTCTCGGACCACATGGCGAGGGCGTCGTCACCGGTGTTGCGGATGAAGTTGTTCGACACGACCGAGTTGGTCACGCCGGTGTGGAAGTTGATGCCGTCGGCGATCTGGTCGACGATGATGTTGTTCGTGATCCTCAGGTTCGACATCGGCCCGTCGAACCACATGCCCACCTTGGTGTGCTGGATGTAGAGCCCGTCGATGGTCGAGTTGCTCAACGCCCCACCGATGCCGTTGACCTGGTCGGTGTCGATGCGCTCGCGGACGTCTCCCTCGATCGCGAAGCCGGACAGATGCACGTTGGTGCTGCCGCCGACCGACGCGTCCTTGCCGTAGAAGCCGACGCCGGTGTGCACCGAGCCGTCGGGAGCCGGGGTGCTCAGGGTGACCTGGTGGCCCTTGATGATCGTGTACCAGTTGCCGGCGCCCTCGATCGTCACGTTGTCGACGATGATGTGCCGGTTCACCTGGTAGGTGCCCGGCGGGATGTAGACCTTGAGGTGGGTGCGCCGAGCGAAGGCGATCGCCGCGTCGAAGGCGTCGGCGGAGTCGCGTCGGCCGAACGGGTCGGCGCCGAACGCCAGGACGTTGGCCGCGATGAGGTCGAAGTGCGGCGCGCCGACCAGTTGCGAGTCGAGCAGGTCGATAACCGTCGACGCGGCGTTGCTCCCGGCGGGAACGGTGAGCCGCACCTTCTCACCCGCGCGGTAGGTCCGGCCGAGCATGAGCCGCTGCTCGTCGTAGAAGTGGTTCGGGCGGAACGGCTTCGTGATCGTCGGGGCCGGCGTGGTGGCGCTGGGCACGCAGGAGCACTCGGTGATCCACCAGTCGGGGTGGAGCAGCCCGGCGTTGGGGTCGTTCGAGAACGGATACTGGTTGTACAGCCACGCGTACTGCGAGGTGAGCGTCATGGTGGTGCGATGGCCGCCGTTCACCGTGACGTCGAGTGGCGCGGTGATACCGCCGCCGCTGGGCGCGTCCGGGATGCTGTAGCGCACGGTGATCGCGTTGGCGTCGCTCGGCAGCGTGAACTCGACGTACTGACCCGGCGTCAGCGCGACCGCCTTGCGGCCGGACGCCTCCGCCGCCAGCGAGTACGCGTCACGGCCCGGGCCGATGACCGTTCCGTTCGTCGCGGCGTTCTCCGCCTCCTGCTCGGCGAAGTCGACGGTGGCGCCTCGCCCGGCAACCAGCGACGGGTCGAGCGCGGCGCGCGTCACCACAGGGGTCGCGCCGGCGCTCGCGCGCGTGTCGGCAAGGGCCGTACCGCTGGGCATGACGCCGATACCGACGGTGGCCGCGGTCAACACCGCGACAGCCACCGCCACCTTTCGCGGTGGCCTGCCGGACCACCTCGCTACAGCTCCTGTGACGCTCCGTGACATCGAAGGCTCGTTTCTCTTGGGTGGGTGAACACCTGACGACGCGCAAGGTGGAGCGGACTTGCTGAGGGTGAGGTGACCCTAGGGCCTCCCGCGGTGCGGCACAAGCACTTCGCAGCGTATTTTCGTGATCTTGTTCTGGTACTGCTTTGTTCAACACACTTTTTGCTTCAATTCACGCAAGCTTTTTCGGTCAAGGCTCTCCTCCTGATCCATGGACCTGGCTCGACTGTGGCTCGACTGTGGCTCGACTCTGGCTCGACTCCCCTATCCCCCACTCCGCCGCTGAGGGATCATCGATGAGGAGGGCACTGCTGCTCCGGTCCGGTGACGTGAGCGTGCGCCTGCCGGACCAGGGCGACGGCTCCTGCGAGTGTTTGGCGCGCAACCTTCCGGACTCCAGGACGTACGGAGGATGGGCCGCCGGTCGGCGTAGCGCTAGGGTCTGGATCTCAGGATCGAAATGGATGGGGGGCGGCCGTCGATGGCGCCGGACGAGGCCGTGGTCGGCTGCACCGGGGTGCTGCTCGTCGGTACGCGCGGGTCTGCCGGTCCCGGTGAGGTCCTGGTGCGGATCAGAGGCGGCTCCGAGACGTTCCTCGCCTGGTCCGCCAAGCCCCTGCCCAAAGGGGCACCCGTCCTCGTGATCGAGTCCCGTGGCACTCGACAGGTCGACGTCATCGAGTGGGCTGATCCGTTGGATGCGTTGTCCGGCTACGCCGGCGACGCCGATTGAGGAGACTGCAGATGTTCGGATACCGGGTTCCAGCCCCTGACGAGGCGATGCTGATCTCAGGCGGCAGGCGGGGCATGGGGAACGCGCCGTTCCGCGTGGTGACCGGCCACGGCGCGTTCGTGCTCCCGATCTTCCGCAAGACCCGCTTCCTGACGCTGGCGATGTGCGAGTCGGAGGTCGACGAGACCTGTGTGACCAAGCAGGGCATCGCGCTGACCGTGCGCGCGGTGATCGCCTTCAAGGTCGGCAACGACAAGGAGAGCATCGTCAACGCCGGCCAGCGGTTCCTCTCCGACCAGGACCAGATGTCGATCCTGACCGGGCGGATCTTCGCCGGTCACCTGCGCTCCATCATCGGTTCGATGACGGTCGAGGAGATCGTCACCGAGCGGCAGAAGCTGGCCACCGAGGTGCTGGAGACCTCGAAGACCGAGATGGGGACGATCGGCCTGACCGTGGACTCGCTGCAGATCCAGTCGATCGACGACGGCCAGACCGGCTACATCTCGGCGATGGCGGCTCCGCACAAGGCCGCTATCCAGCGTCAGGCCCAGATCGCGCAGGCCCAGGCGACCCAGGCATCGGTGGAGGCGCAGCAGTTCGCCGAGCGGAACCAGGCCGAGTACGCCCGGCAGACCGCGGTCGTGCGGGCGCAGTACTCCGCCGAGGTGGACATCGCGCAGGCCCAGGCCGCCCAGGCCGGTCCGCTGGCTCAGGCACACGCGCAGCAGGAGGTGCTCGCGGCGCAGACAGAACTGGCCCAGCGCCAGGCCGAACTTCGCCAGCAGCAGCTGGTGGCCGAGATCGTGAAGCCCGCCGAGGCCGAGGCCGAGCGGATCAGGGTGCTGGCCGTGGCCGAGGCGAACCGGATGAAGATCCAGGCGGAGGCCGCGTCCTCGTACGACCGGGTGGCTCTGGACCGGATGCTGATCGACCAGCTGCCGCTGATCGTCAAGGAGGCGGCCGGAGGCCTCGCCGGCGCCAACGTCAACGTGCTCAACGGTGCCGACGGCCTCGGCGAGATCGCGGCGGGCCTGGTCGGGCAGGGTCTGACGATCCTGGACTCGGTGCGGCAGAACCTGGGTTCGCCGCAGAGCCGCGCGGAGAAGCCGAACACGGACGGTGGACCGCGCCGGCTGGACAGCGGGTCGATCGACGTCGACTAGCCGGAGCGCGGTCGCACGGACGCGGTCGTGGTGAGGCGGACGCGGTGAGACGGACGCGGACGCGGTGAGACGGGGCGGGGCAGGGCGGCGTGGTTGGCCGTCGCCCCGCCCCGCGCCGCAGGCGCCGCACGACTCGGCGGGTATCGGCCCGCTGTTGCACGGATGTGACAGGTGCCGTACAGATCCCGGATCTGTGACTGCCAGCCTTGGCTCATCGCACCGAGCGGCGACTACCCGAACTGGTGAACGCAACCCAGAGCAGGGATGCCGACGCGCTTCGCGAACGAGACGCACGGCACCGTCAACGCCTCTGGGGGAAGTCCAATGTCCGCACGCTCCCGCCTCCGCACCGCCGCCGCCATCGCCCTCACGGTCGCGGTCACCACCGGCACCGCCGCGTTGCTGACCGGCTGCGCTGCGACGACCACGGTGAAGGCCTCCGCGCCGGTCCCGGTGCAGGTGTCCGCCGCACCCATCGGCACAGCGTCGGCTTCCGCCGCGCCGACCGGCGGTGCCTCCGCCCCGGCCGTGAACGGAACCGCGAACAGCGCGCTGACCATCAGCAACGGCACGGACCATGTGCTGATGAACGGCACTTCGGTCGACTTCGGCACCATCGTGCGGGACCTCGCCTGGTCCCCCGACGGCAGCAAGGCCGCGTTCGTCAACAGCTCGGGTGACCTCGTGGTCGCGAACCCCGACGGCAGCGGACGCGTCGTCGTCGCCAGGAACCCGGGCGGACAGACCTGGTCCCACCCCACCTGGCAACTGGCGGTGGCCGACAGCAAGAACCAGATCCGCGCCAAGGACAACCTCGTCTTCGCCGTCTCCCAGAATGGGGTGTCACGGCTGGAGAGCGTGTCCGCCACGGCGGTCGGTGGCACGCCGACGACGCTGCCGCTGGCAGCCGGGGCGGGCGACAACGTGCCGCAACTGCCCCAGACCGGCAACGCGTGGCCGAGTGCCGGCGGGAAGTTCGGCAGCTCCGTCTACGCGAACAGCGGCACCGGCGAGGTCTACATCCGCGACGACTACCTGCGCCAGCAGGGCGGCGCGTTCACCTCCGGCTCCGAGCCCGCGCTGTCGCCCGACGGCAACGACATCATCTTCGTCCGCTCCGTCAGCGGACACGACCACGTCTTCGTGGAGAGTCTCGACAGCAAGGCCGTCCGGGACCTCACTCCGAACGCCACCACCGACTACACCGAGCCCGCCTGGTCCCCGGACAGCCGGACTCTCGCCGTCAGGACCCCCGGGGGTGTCGACACCGTTCCGGCCAACGGCTCCAGCGCGCCGGCGATGGTCTCCACTTTCCCGGGCCTGCCCGCCTACCGGGGCTAACAGCGCCCAGCCGGGCTGCCGGGCGGCCGGGCGGTCAACCCGCAGGACGGCCGGCGCGACGGTCCAACTCGGCGCGCAGTTCGTCCAGGTGCGCGTCGGCGGTGTCATGGGGCAGGAACTCGACCACGTCGAGGAACCGGAACAGGACCTGCGTCCCGGTGACTGCGTACTCGTACTCGCCGAAGCCCACCACCGCACCCATCGCACCCCGGACTGTGCCCCGGACGACATGCGCGGTCATGTCGTCCGGCTCGGCCGCCGACATGCCCCGCCGCGCGTTGGGACGGGCCAGGTAGGGGCACACCATCGAGGCGTACAGCATGCACGCGCGATGCCCCGGACCCTCCAGGGTCGGCGCGAGATTGCGGTAGGGCCGCCCGGCGGCGAGCGCCTCGCCGATCGCGGCACTCTCCGCGGCACCCAGCACCCGCCACACCGGACCCTGCGGCATCACCGTGTTGCACACCGAACACAACCGCTTCAGCGCGCAATCGGCGCTGCGCCCGTAGTCGGTGAGCGCGAACTGCGGCTCATCGCCCTCCCATGGGGTGATGGCCGGAACGGGGTAACCGCGAACGTCACGGGGGCGGGTCTGGACGGTCGGTGGCATGGGGACTGCATCAAATCGCACCGTCCATCCCTACCAGGCGAAGCGGCAGCGCGCACCACCGCCCCCGCCGCTCTCGGGCGGCGCCTCCCCGCGCCCCTGACCGGCAGCGGCTGTCGGGGCGTCAGGGGGTAAGGCGGCAGCCGGTGGGAGTCGCGTGCGCGGGGTCGAGCGCGTTCAGCACCTCGTGCAGGGCGACCGGGTCGAACGCGATGGTCGTATGCAGGGCCAGGTCCAGCGGACAGAGGTCCTGCAGCAGGACGTTCCGAACGTTCGGGCCCTGCAGGAACTGCGACTGCACCGGGGTCACCACGAGGTCGTACCGGCTGGAGAGCACGGTGTACTCGACGCCTGGCACCGTGTCGCCGTCCGCGTTGAGCCGCTGCAGGAACGGTGATCCGGCGAGCTGGTCCAGGCAGCCCGGGCACCAGCCACCGAGCAGGGCGTGGTCCGTGCCGGGCGCGGACTGCAGCAGCGAGGCCACGCCGTCGAGGGTGGTGCCGTGACTGTCCGGCGCGAGCGCGACCAGGCGTCCGACCTTGTCCGCGCCGCCGAGGAACTTCAGGTAGTAACGGGGCATCATGCCGCCCAGCGAGTGCCCCACGATGTCGACTCTGCCGGTACCCGTCGCGGCCAGCACGCCGTCCACGAAGGTCCTCAACTGAGCTGCGGAGTCCGCCACCGGTGCGATCGCGGCGAGCAGCGGCACGCCGGGCTCGCGGCCGTAGGTGGGCGCGAAGACGCAGTACCCCTCGGCGGCGAGCAGCGGCGCGAGTTCGATCCAGTTGAGGGTCCCGGTCGCGAAGGTGCCGTGGACCAGGACGATCGGACGCGGATGGGCAGCGCCGGGTCTGCAGGACCAGTCGTTGGCCCCGGGCAGGCCGTCGGCCTGGAGGGCCTGCGCCGCGGCGACGGTCGCCCGGGTGTCGGACCGTGCCGACGCGGGCGCGGACTCGACAGCGGCGGTCGCGTTGACGGTCGCGGTAGCGGTCGCGTTGACGGTCGCGGTAGCGGGCACGGCGGCGGTGCCGGCCGCGAGCAGGAGTACGGCCGCGAGGACCACGCCGATCCGCCCCTTGCGTCGCAGGTGGGAGCGAATGGACACGATGTCCTCCAAAAGCGACCAGACGGGGATGAACCCGGCGCTTCCGGGTCGGCGCTCAGCACAGCACCGTCAGCGGCTCAGATCCAGCCGCCACGCACGCAACCCCCTCGCCGGAGTGACCCCCCTCCAGCGCTGGTCGGACGTCAGCCCAAGGTGTCGGACCAGCCGGCGCTGCGCCAGTTCTGCGGCTCCGCGCGGCGGCCCGCCGCCGCTCCCGCTTCGACCGGATGCGCGGCCAGCGCCGCCGCCAGATCGGGGTGGACCGGGAGGTCGCTCAACTCCGGTATCAGGGCGCAGTCCGCTCCGGTCGGGACCGCCGCGAGCTCCAGCGTGCGCTGCTGCTCGGCCAGGCGGAGGGCGGCGTCCCGCAGCGCGACCTGACCCTGTGGCGACCACCCGTGCAGCGCCTTGAGGTCCACGATGAGCGGGCCAGTGCCGCGTGCCAGCGCCCAGCCCACCGCCCCGGCGAAGCGCGGGACGGAGTCGCCGCCCAGGTAGCCGGAGACCTGGAGGACTCCGGCCCCGGACCGGTCCTGGAAGTGCCACTGGATCGTCAAGAAGGGCTCCGGCGGTTGAGGTGCGGGCTGCGGCGGTGGGGTGGACTGCCCGGATCGGTCAGTGGTTCCGGCCACCGAAGTAGAACAGGAGCATGACGAAGCCGGCGAAGACGTGGAAGCCGATCACATAGATGAAGGCGCGGATCCACACCCCTTTGTTGGCCCGGCTGCCTCCGCCTTCGGAGCCGTCGTCCACAGGCTTCGGCCGGGGCTCGCCCGCTTCGCTCATCACGTCTCGCCTCCTTGGCTGCACCTCATCGAACGGTCGGCCATGACGCCGCCGCCCACCAGGGGCGTACACCACAGTGCCACCTTCACGGGTGGAGCCACAGTTCCCGCTCCTCCCGCACCGCAGGAAACGGCAGTGATGTTTTTATGTGAAGAAGTTTTCAAGCGTAGCTCACAGGGTGGCGTGATTCGGCCCTCGGCAGCGCCACTACTCTGACCCGCATGGCTCGAACCCGGCTCTACCGCAGCGGCACCCTGGACCTTGAGGACTTCCCGGTCGAGGACATATCGGACTACGTGTGCGAACCCACCTGCACGGTGTGGCTGGATCTCTGCGATCCCACGTCGGCCGACTTCGACATGATCATCGAGGAGTTCGGGCTGCACGAGCTCGCGGTCGAGGACGCGCGACACGATCACCAACGCCCCAAGCTGGACCGCTACCGCACCCACCTCTTCCTCAGCGCCTACGCGGTCAGCACCGACCCGGACACCGGGATGGTCGTCACCAGCGAGATCGCCGTCTTCATCACCCAGACCGCGCTGATCACCATCCGCAAGGGCAAGCAGTTCGACATGGACCGGGTCGTCGCCCGCTGGGACGACTCCCTCGACCTCGCCAAGGAGGGGGTCGGCTACCTCCTCTACGGCCTGCTCGACTACCTCGTCGACGGCCACTTCCACGCCGTCCAGGAGCTCGACGAGCGGATCGAGGAGCTGGAGGACCTGCTCTTCGAGGACGGGCGCGACGAGATCCAGACGGTCCAGCGCAGCTCCTTCGAACTCCGCAAGAACCTGGTGCGGGTGCGGCGCGTCGTGCTGCCGATGCGGGAGGTCGTCAACACGCTGCTCCGGCGTGACCTGCACGTCGTCAGCGAGACGATGATGCCGTACTACCAGGACGTGTACGACCACGTGCTGCGCGCCACCGAGTGGACCGAGTCGCTGCGCGACATGGTGACCTCCGTCATGGAGACCAACCTGACGATTCAGGGCAACCGGATGAACCTGATCATGAAGAAGGTGACCAGCTGGGCCTCGATCATCGCGGTCCCCACGGCGGTCACCGGCTTCTTCGGACAAAACGTTCCCTACCCCGGGTTCGGCACGCAGACCGGCTTCTGGGCCTCGACCCTGGTGATGCTCGGCCTCTCGGTCCTGCTGTACTTCGGCTTCAAGCGGAGGGACTGGATCTGACGCCGTGACAGTGGCGGCGGCCGCTGTTGCACGGTCGTGACAGCGGTCACACAGATCGCGGATCTTGGACTGCGAGGCTTCTCTCGTCGCACAGAGCAGCAAGAAGTCGAACGAGTGACCATCCGACTCGGGGGGATCGGCGTCGCTCGGCGAACCGCACCACCGCCATCCGTCCTGGGGGAACCGTCATGTCCGCTCGCGCCCGCCTCGGCACCGTCGCAGCCGTCGCCCTGACCGCCGCGATCACCGGCGGCACCGTCCTCATGCCGACCGCCGCCCACGCCGCGGCTCCGGCCACGTCCTCCCCACTGACCCTGACGGTCACATGCTCGCCGGCGGCGCGCTCGCCTTCCTCGGCGCCGGAGTCGCGCTGATGGCCGGTCTGAAGCGGCGCGCCCGTCAGCACTGACATCTCCCGCAGGACGTAGGGCCCGGACCGCACCGCGGTCCGGGCCCTACGCACGTCCACGTCCACGTCCGCCCTGCGCCCTGCGCCCTGCGCTCTGCGCCCTGCGCCCTGCGCCCTGCGCCCTGCGCCCGAGCGTGACAGGCCAGGTCTAGACCAATGGCAGGGCACCCGGCTACGGTTGCCCTGCTACTCCGCTGCCGCTGCTTCTGCCGCTGCCGCTGCTTCTGCCGCTGCCGCGCATACAGCGCCTGCCGACCAGCCCCCTCCCCACACCCCCGACCAGCCCGGAGCACTCGTGGAGTCGTCCGTCCTCGCCTTCGCCACCGATCTGCTCGACGAGGGCGCCGACCACTTCTTCGGGAACCTCACCGACCGGGCCGGAGTCGGCGGTCTCACCCTCGCCTCCGTCTACCACGAGGCACGTGACGTCTTCCCGCACAATCCCCACCGGGTCGTCCGCTACCTGGAGCCCGGCGCGGCCTACTTCCGCCCCGACCCCGCGCGCTGGGCCGGCCGGCGACTGCGCCCCACCCCCTCCACCGCCATCGGCGACCGCGACCCCTTCGCCGAGGCTTCGACGGAGGCCCAGCGCCGCGGTTTGAAGCTGCATGCCTGGACGGTCTTCCTGCACAACGACCGGCTCGGCTTCGAACACCCCGACTGCGCCCCGGCGAACGCATTCGGCGACCGCCACCTCACCGAGCTCTGCCCGGCCAATCCCGAGGTCCGCGGCTACGTCCGCGACCTCGTCGCCGAACACTCCCGGTACGGGGTCGACGCCATCCGCGCCGAGTCGCTCCACTTCCACGGCCTGCGTCACGGCTACCACCACGAGCGCTACTTCGAGCAGCTGGGGCCGGTCGCCGAGGCCCTGCTCGGTCTCTGCTTCTGCGACCACTGCCGCAGCAACGCCGCCCGCCTCGGCGTCCCCGCCGACGAGGTCCGGGAGGTCGTCCGGTCCGAGATCCGCCGTCGGCTGGGCTCCGAGGAGGCGGCGACGGAGCCGGCCACCGGGGCGACCGCGCTCGACACCATCGCCGACGGAGCGCTCGCCGCCTACGTCGACGCCTCCGCCGCAACCGTCACCTCCCTGGCCGCCGAGGCCGCCGCGGTGGCCACCGCCCAGGGGATGCGGCTGACTTTCATGGACGCGGGCGGCCCCGGCAAAGGCTGGCTCTCCGGCATCGACCTGCCCGCCCTCAGCAAGGTGGTCCACGGGATCGAGACCCTCGGTTACGCCCTCGAACCGGCGCGGGTGCGCGAAAAGGTCGCCGCCTTCGCCGTGCACGGCGTGGCCCCCTCCACGCTCGCGGTCATCCTTCGCCCCATGTCAGAGGACTGCGACGGCCCGGAGAACCTCGCTGCCAAGATCCGCGCCCTCTCCGAACTGGGCGTCCCCGAGGTCGAGTTCTACAACTACGGCCTGATGCGGCTCAGCTCCATGGACCGGATCGGCGCGGCGCTGGCCTCGATCTGAGCCGCGACCGTCGCGCACTCTCCCGAGTGACGCCCGGAAGGAACCCTTCCCAATTCCCTCGGCAAAGTCCCAGGTGGCAGCCGTTGTCCAGGTCACGGACTGTCATCCTTGCTGCGTCGCACCCCTGCGGGCGGGTAGGCTTTCCGTGTGATCTTCAAGCGCATCGGCAACGGGCGGCCCTACCCGGATCACGGCCGGGTCAGCACCCGACAGTGGGCGGACGTGGCCCCGCGTCCGGTACGTCTGGACCAGCTCGTCACTACCAAGGGCCAGCTCGATCTGGAAACCCTGCTCGCCGAGGACTCCACCTTCTACGGCGACCTCTTCGCCCATGTCGTGAAGTGGCAGGGGGACCTCTACCTCGAGGACGGGCTGCACCGCGCCGTACGCGCCGCGCTGCAGCAGCGTCAGGTCCTGCACGCACGCGTGCTGGAGATGGACTGATCGGGCGACTCGACACACTTTCGAGTGTCCTGCTAGCCCAGATGATGATCCTTTAGTACGCACAGTCGGAGCCTCGCACTAGTCTGGGGTAAGCAGCAGACGCTGCCAGACCAGCACTGACAGCCCGGCGCACAAGGGGGCATCCCGCGGTGAGCATGTTGACTCCCCCTGGCCTCAAGGGAAAGCAGTACCGGATCACCGGCACCGCCTATCCCCGTCTACGACGACCCAATCACCGGCGGCGATTCATCCTGCTCGCCGTGACCGGCGTGACGGTGCTGGCCGTTCTCGGCTGGGGCACCATCCAACTGGTCGACATCTTCGGCGGCGGCGCCAAGAAGGCGACAGCGGCGGCCCGCTGCACCCGAGCGGCGGCCGGGGACAGCGCTCCGCGCGCGTCGGCCCCGGCCTCCGCGTCCGCCTCCGCGTCCGCCTCCGCGCCGAGGGCGTCCACCTCCGCGGCAGGCGCCCCTGCGGCGGCGGCCGCGAGCGGAGCTGCCGCGCCGAGCGCCCTGCCGGGCGTTCCGCTTCCGGCCGCGATCACGGTCAATGTCTACAACGCGACCAACCACGCGGGCCTGGCCGGCCAGACGGCCGCACTGCTCAAGCAGCGCGGCTTCATCATCGGCAAGATCGGGAACGCCCCCGCGCCCCTGCAGAACAAGATCGCCGGAACTGCCCTGGTCACCGGCGGCAGCACCAGCACCGCGCTGATGAACGTGGTCGGCTCCGAGGTCGCGGGTGCGAAGCCGAGCACCGACCAGCGCAAGGACACCTCGGTGGACTTGGTCCTCGGCAACGGCTTCACCGCCCTGGCGACGCCCGCCCAGGCGGCGCAGGCGCTGGCCCTGGCGACGAAGCCGAGCCCCACGGCCTCGGCCCACTGCTGACACCCGACGAGCTGACATCCGAGAACCGGAAACGGCTGTGCCCGAAGCTAGAAGCTAGGCGGGCACAGCCGCTCACCGATATTCGCGGCCCCTCTACGCGCGACGGCGAGGCGCGCGTGAGGACGAGTCGCGTGAGGACGAGTCGCGGGTGACGGAGCGCGCGTGGGGAGGAGGCGCGCGTGACGAGGCGTCAGTCCCCCGCGGTCCCGTACAGCCGGTCGCCCGCGTCGCCCAGGCCGGGAACGATGTAGCCCTGGTCGTTGAGGTGGTCGTCCACCGCGGCCGTGACGATCGTCACCGGCAGTCCGGCGAGTTCCTTCTCCAGCATGGCCATGCCCTCCGGCGCAGCCAGCAGGCAGATCGCCGTCACGTCGTCCGCGCCGCGCCCGATCAGCAGCCGGATCGCGGCGACCAGAGTGCCGCCGGTGGCCAGCATCGGGTCCAGTACGTACACCTGCCGCCCGGAGAGGTCGTCGGGCATCCGCGTCGCATAGGTGGACGCCTCGAGCGTCTCCTCGTTGCGGACCATGCCGAGGAAGCCCACCTCGGCGGTCGGCAGCAGCCGGGTCATACCGTCCAGCATGCCCAGGCCGGCGCGCAGGATCGGGACGACCAGCGGACGGGGATAGCTGAGCCGAACGCCCGTCGTGACCGCGACCGGCGTGGTGATCTCCACGGGCTCGGTCCGCACGTCCCGGGTCGCCTCGTACGCGAGCAGGGTCACCAGCTCGTCCGCGAGGCGACGGAAGGTCGGCGAGTCGGTGCGCTCGTCGCGCAGCGTGGAGAGCTTGTGCGCCACCAAGGGGTGGTCCAGGACATGAATCCGCATACGGCGACAGTAACGGAGCGTGGGCACGTGCACGACATTCCGCGCGACGCGAGGGCCCGGCAGTCGCTACTTTGTCAGGTCCACGCCGAATCGGTGTCAACGCGACCGGAATGGGAAAGTGGAAAGGCAGAGTCCACCAGGACGAGCGGGGCAGGCGGGCAGGCATGGACGAGCAGAAGAACGACAAGACAGGCAAGCGGGCCAAGTCTCGGGCCGGGACCTCTGCCGAGACGCCCGCCGACACATCCTCAGACACGCCCGTGGAGCCCCCTCCCGAGACTCCGGCCGAACGGCGCCGCCGCCGAGCGGCCTTCCTGCGGGAGCTGACCGAGGCGCGGGAACTGCGTGCCCGGGTGCAGCCGCGCCGCGTCAAGACCGAGCGCATGCGCCAGGCCGTACGGATGCGGACCTTTCGAATCTGACTACCCGCGTGCGTCTCGTCCGAACCTCCACCCCCTTCTCGCGACACGACCAGCGAAGACGCACCGCCGAACACTCCCCGGAGCGCCCCGCTTTCTGTCACGATGCCGATGGGGCGTTCGCATGGACCCCTGGACTCCGGGCCCGCGCAGAGCCCGGTCCTGTGGCCAAGACCTGGGAGAGTCGCTGGTGGCGTACTTCGCTGCATTGCTCGCTCGCACCGAGGACGGGTGGGACGTGAGCGAGACCGAGCTTGACGACGTCGAAACCCTCGCTGACCTTGCTGACCTGGCGCGCGAGGCCGCGGAGGACGAGGAGACCGTCCTGGTCTTCATCGAGCAGGAGGACGCCTGGTTCGCTGTCGTCCGTGTCGACGGCGAGGAGGATCCGCGGATCTTCGTCTCCGACGCCGCTGCTGCCTCGCGCAGTGCGTACGGGGAGATCGTCCTCACGGACGAACTGCTCGGGCGTGGTTCCGACGACGATCTCGACCACCTGGTGGTCGAGCTGGACGAGGACGACGACGAGGCGGACGACGACGAGGACGAGGAGGAGGCGGTTGTCGATCCCGACGGCGTCCCGACGGGGCCGCTGGGCGACGCCGGACTGCTGATCGAGTTCGGCGTCGGCGCAAAGGAACTGATGGACATGAGCGTCGAGGGCTCCGTGCCCGGCGACGCACTGACCGAGATCGCCGACGCGCTGGGCTGCGGCGAGGTGCTGGAGGCGGTCCGCTAGCCGGGCCGCCGCTTCCGGCGGCCCGTGTGCCTGAGCCTGTGCCTGTGCGCCCGGGTCGGGGCGGAGTGCCGAAGTCCGTGCTGGAGACTGGTGCCATGCAGCGCGCCTTTCCCCGCACCGGCCCCCGCCCCGACCCGCTCCGCGACAGGTGGGCTCCAGCCATGCGGCTCGCCCTGGCCGAGGCCGCCCTCGCGCTGCCGACCGGTGACGTGCCGGTCGGCGCGATCGTCCTGGACCAGGACGGCACGGTGATCGGTCGCGGCCACAACGAGCGCGAGGCCGTCGGCGACCCGACCGCGCACGCTGAGATCCTCGCCGTCCGCGAGGCGGCCAAGGCCCTGGGCGAGTGGCGGCTCACCGGGTGCACCCTCGTGGTGACCCTGGAACCGTGCACGATGTGCGCGGGTGCGATCGTCCTGTCGCGCGTGGATCGAGTGGTCTACGGCGCGCTGGACGAGAAGGCCGGCGCGGCGGGCTCCCTCTGGGACGTGATCCGCGACCGCCGCCTGAACCACCGTCCGGAGGTCGTCCCCGGCGTCCTCCCGGACGCCTGCGCCGCCGTCCTGACCGCCTTCTTCGACGGCCAGCGCCGCCCGGACGCGCCCGAGAAACCCGTTTAGGAGCACTGCTTCACGTCCGGTAGGCTGTCCCACGGTAGCGTGTCCGAGCGGCCAAAGGAGCACGCCTCGAAAGCGTGTGTGGGGGCAACTTCACCGTGGGTTCGAATCCCACCGCTACCGCTCTGAGCAGGCAACCACCAAGGCCCCGTCCGATGAACCGGACGGGGCCTTGGTGCTCCCAGTACCAATGCCCTCGACGGGATCGGCAGGACCAACGACGGCACGCAGCCCGTGCACGCCGGAAGGTGGCGCGCGAGCTGTCTAACAGTCAGGCGCGGCGGCCGCGGCGGCGCAGGACAGCCATCGTCGTGCCGCCGAGTGCGACGAGTGCCGCGGCCAGGCCGGTCAGCAGCGGCGCGTCCGAGCCGCCACCGGTAGTAGCCAGCGAGCCGCCGCTGGTCGGGGTGGCGCTGGGCCCGGTTTGCGTGCCAGTCGGGGTGGGGCTGGGCGCGGAGGGCGTGCCGGTCGGGGTGGGGCTGGATGACGGGGTCGGGACGCCTGAGACCGGCTTGGCGCAGGAAGGCGCGCCGGCGATGGTCTTGGAGGTCAGTTGCTGGGTGGCCCAGAAGTAGTCGGGGTCGCCTGAACCGGGGTAGTAGCCGAAGCCAACTGTGCCGTCGGCGGCGGACTTGAAGCCCGCACCCAGCGTGATCCGGGCGTTCACGGTGCGGTCCCAGGCGGGACCGGTGGCCCAGTGGGTCAGGTCGACGGTCTCGTCGAGCACGCCCGCAGCGCCCATGCCCACCTTGTGCCAGGTGTGGTGCGGCGCGTCGTAGACGTCCACCTCGGCGTCACAGGCGTTCGGGCCACTCATGCTCCCGTACTTCTGCCCCTGCCAGATGAAGAACGACGCGCTGGGGATCTGCCAGTTCGCGTGGTTCAACGTGGTCATGTGGATCTGGAAGAGCCGTGACCTGCCGTCCGCGGGAAGCGTGGTCGGCAGGCCCTTGATGGTCGTCGTCAGACCCAGCGGCACCACGCCGGTGTCCGCGCGTGCCACGAAGTTGCCGCCCTGCCCGTAGGCTCCGAGCGCAGGCGTCAGAAAGGCGCTGAACTCGATGGGGAACGGCTGTGTCTCGGCGGAGGTTGGCACGCGCCGGGCCCGGATCTGGAAGGTCAGCGCGCTGTGCGGCGCGATGTAGAGCGCCTTGCCGGCCAGATCCAAGGAGCCCAGATACGCCGAGAAGGCCGGGTTGGACGACATCTGGTACCAGTTCATGGGTGCCGGGGCCCAGGCGCCGGTACTGCCCGTGCGGTACTCCACTTGGAGTTGGCTGCGGTCGGACAGGAAGTCGGCGTTGAGGACCAGGTGATCCTGGGTGTCGGCGGTGGCGTTGGGGTTCTTGGCCTGGAGCGTCCACACACCCCAGTCGCCGCCCACGACCAGCCCCTTCGGGCCGCTGATACTGACGTACTTGCCGTAGTCAGTGGGGGGCACGTCCGCTGCGGCGGGGCCCGCCGCCGCAGCGACCGTTAGGGCCGAGGCGGCGAGTGCCACGGCGGCCGCGGAAAGGGTGCGTCTCATCTGTCCTCTTTGATCCGGGAATCGCTGTCGACCACTCGGCGACAAACCCGGACAAGGCCCAGAAAAGGGGCTCTGATCTGCGATTATGCCGAGGGGAAGCTCATTGTGGCTGAGGACTTGCTGAGAACTGCAGTTGTTGGTGCGTACTCACACGCTGCCCTTACGCACGCGTGACACCATCGTGATCTGCACCCACTCACATTGCCCGCCATTCAGCGCACACCGGACTTATCTGTGCTCCGAGTTCGAGCTTCGCGTGCCGGGAACCGGCTACCGCGGTTGATTCCCTTGCGCCGCTGATCCCACCAACTAGCGCTCTGGCCTCGCCGCTACACCAGGGCGGGCCTTGGCCAGCCGGTTGCGGCGCGGACCGCTGCTGCTCCGCGGGCGGCGGCTGCGGCGGCGCGGGAGGGGGACGGGGTTGGGCCCAGGCCGGCGCAGGGGCGGCAGATTCCCGGGGTGTCGAGCCCGGGCGCTTCGCATCGTGCGCACTCGTGGCGCCGACGGGCCGGCGCGGGTGGCGGGGGTGGTGGCGGCATCTTCCGTTCCAGGCGGTTCCGTAGCAGCGCGGACGGGGAGTGGATGCGGGCGGGTAGGCCCTCGAGGACCGCCGCGCGCAACTCCCGCTCGGTCGCGCCACGGGCCAGCCACTCCGCGACCAGCGGTGCGAGTTGCGCGGTCTCGCCCACGCCCAGCCGCAGGCGCGGCTCACCGAGCACGGCGCGGAAGAGCGCGGCCGCTGCCTCGGCGTCCTCACCGACGGGCTCCGGCGCGGCGGGGAGGGAGGCGGGGAGGGAGGCGGGGAGGGAGGTGTTTCCCTCGGTGTTCTCCCCCTCGGGGGAACTGCCGACCGCCTGCTCGTCCAGGCTGCCGACAGTCAGCAAGCTGTCAGCCGGACGGGCTTCGTCGTCGCCCGCGGTGGATGCCCAGGCCGCTGCCACGTCGTCAGGAGCCAGCAGCGGGGTGTTCGACACCAGCACGGCCGTCGACCAGGTCCCCAGCTTGGACTGCCGTCGACGGATGTGGAGGTAGCCCTCGTCGAGGAGCTGGCGGCGAGCTTTGGTCACCGCGATGCGCCCCTCGGGCATCTTCTCGCCGATGGTCTGCAGGGTTTCCCTGGAACCGGGGGGCAGTGAGAGTGCCCACTGCAGCAGGGCCTTGGCCGTGCCGTTGAGGCGGGGGTGACGCAGGATCTCGTGCGGCACCTGCAGGTAGCGCGCGGACAGCGCGATAGCATGGACGTGCATGGGGAGCGTTTACTCCTTGTGCCGGGCTCCGGGGTGTTTCCGCACCGCCGGGGCCGCTTCGTTTCTAGGTCGTGCGTGCAGGAACCTAGCACAGCAGGCGAAGCCCCCGACGACCCTCGCCGCACTGCCCATCCGGCTTCCCTGGCTGGTCATTGGCGATCCGTCAGCACAGGGGGCTCACCCCTTCGAGGCCGAACTCACGTGCAGGGTGCCTGTGTTGAGCAAGGGGCTGAGACGGCCTCGGTCCGTTGCGGGTTGCGGGCGCATACCGTTTCGGGGCTCCGGCGCAAGGCTCCAAACAGGTGGAGAGGGGGCGCGGGGCGTGGCCGCGTGCGCGGGGTGACGCCGCCCCCGCGCCGGGTGGGATCCAAGCCCACTACGTCGGCTGGGTACCGACGTGGTCACAATGTCCGTTCGTATCTGGGCAGGTGACGGCCGGTGGAGTAAACCGTAGTCCGCTGCTTCCGGTCGCTTCAGAAAGGCTGCCGCGCGTGACCGTGGGGAAGATGACCGCCGCCTGCTGGGTGCTGTTCGGCGTGATGAGCTTCGGTTTCCTGCCCCTCCTGCTGGGCGTCTTCAGCCTCCATGCGCTTCCGGGGCCGGCCAGGACGGTGCTCGCGGTGTTCGTCGTGGCGGTGCTCTGGTGGGGGCCGTTCGTCTACGGGATGTACCTGGCCCAGGCAGTGATGGGCAGCGGAGACCGGCGGCTGCTGAAGCGCGGCCGGCGCGGCACGGCCGTGGTGCTCAAGGCCGAGATGACCGGAATGACCCTCGGCGGGGCCCCGGACATGGGGATCCTCGGACGCCGGGTCTACCGGTACCAGCTCCGGGTGACCGCCTCCGGCAAGGACCCCTACGAGACCTACTGCAGCATCGCCTACTCCCACATCTCCCAGGGCCAGACAGTGAAGGTGGCGGTCAGCCCGCACAACCGCAAGAGAGTCACCATCGATGTGGGCCAGGACAGGGTCAAGCTCGGCAAGGCGCGACCCACAGCCTTCTCCGGCTCCGAGTTCTCCGGCTCCGAGTTCTCGCCCGTCGACTCCGGCACTCCCCACGACCGCTCCAGCGCCCGCTCCAGTTCGTCATCCTCGTCCGCGTCCGTGTCCGCCGGCTCCGAGCGCATCCATCAGCTGACCGAGCTGGGCAAGCTGCACCGCGAGGGCGTCCTCACTGACGCGGAGTTCGCCGCCGAGAAGGCTCGCATCCTCAAGCAGTGAGCCGGCGGCGAGGGTCGGGAAAGACGGAGGGGCGGGAGAGGGGGAGCGGCTACGGGGGGACCAGCCGCTCCCCCTGCGGAGTCCCACAACCGGCGCCGCGTCGGGGGATGTCGCGGCGGCCGGTCCCACAGCGGGGTCTCCGGTCCACGTACCGGGAGGTTCCTGCCAGACCCGCCCGGTACACCTCCCACTGTGCTCCACAACCGCGGGCCGCGCACCCGGCAAGAGGCACCTTCCGGAGGGACCTTGGTCCCCCCGGTTGCCGGCGTTCTCAGCAACGGGACTGGTGGGGCAGGTGAGGTCAGGACGTACGTTGCCGTTCGCTGACAGGGCGTCCGGGACTAGGCTTCGGCCATTAGGGTCGGCACGGGGAGTGCGACAGGGAGGCGGGCGGGGTCATGGGGCAGGCGAAGAAGATCGCGATGTATCTGCTTGTCATCTTTGTGCTGTATACGATCGTCACGTCGCCGGTGCGAGCAGCCAGTCTGGTGCAGGTCGGATTCACCGGTATCTCCAGTGCGGCCAAGTCCGTGGGGACCTTCATGAGCAACCTGGTGAAGTAACCTCGGGCGGCCAGATCCCCTCCCGAGGAGTACCCCGAATGATCCGCCACCTGGTCCTTTTCAAGCTCAACGACGGCGTCGCCAAGGACGACCCGCGCGTGCTCGCGGGCGTCGAGGCATTCGAGGGGCTGGGCAAGATCATCCCCGAACTGCGCGAGTGGCAGTGCGGCTGGAACATCACCGTGCGGGACATCGCGTACGACTATGCGATCAACAGTCTGGTGAACGACGTGGACGCACTGACCGCCTATCTGACACACCCGGCTCACCAGGCCGGGACGGCGCTGTGGCGTGAGTTCGCCACCTGGATCATCGCCGACATCGAGGTCTGAGGCTGTCGCAACGCGGCAGTAGCCGACAGGAATCCGCGCTGTCTGTCGCACCGAATCCGCGCCGCCGCACCGGGGCGCGTCCGTACGGCGGCGCGGATTCACTCCTGCGCACTCCCACGACCAACACACCTATATGTGGTGCTTGCCCGAGTAGCATCCCTCTTGTGATGCTATGACCGGTTTGCCGGATGGTGGACTGGGGCACGCGTTGCGCCTCTTGGGAGCTCGCGAGGGGTGGCGTGTCGATGCAGACACCAGGGAGCGCGAAGGACGAGGGTGACGCACCCGCGGCTCCCGTACCGCCTGCACAACCCGCAGCACCCGCTCAGCCCGCCCAGCCGGCTCAGCCCGTACCGCCGCCTGCACAGGCCTCCGCAGAACCGGAAGCACTCGCGCCGACCTCGCCGACCCCGCCGCCCGGGCCGACCCCGCCGACCGTCGACTCCAGCCGGGTCGACGTCCGCACCCTCACCAGAGTCCTCTTCGAACGGATGGCCGAGCTCACCCCCGGCACCCCCGAGCACGAGCGGGTCCGGGCCGCCCTGATCGAGGTCAACCTGCCGCTGGTGCGCTACGCCGCGGCCCGCTTCCGGGGCCGCAGCGAGCCGATGGAGGACGTGGTTCAGGTCGGCACCATCGGACTGATCAACGCCATCGACCGCTTCGACCCTGCCCGGGGCGTGCAGTTCCCCACCTACGCCCTGCCGACCATCCTCGGCGAGATCAAGCGCTACTTTCGGGACAACGTCCGCACCATGCACGTACCCCGGCGACTCCAGGAGCTCTGGGTCCAGGTCAGCGCCGCCATGGAGGACCTGACGGTCACTCATGGACGGATGCCCAAGGTCCCCGAGATCGCCGCGAACCTCCGCATCCCGGAGGAGGACGTTCGGGCCTGCCTGGATGCCGGGCGCGCCTACAACGCCACCTCCCTGGAGGCCACGCAGGAGCACGACGGCGGGCTGGCGCTGCTCGACCGGCTCGGCTACGAGGACTCCGCCCTCACCCATGTGGAGCATCGGGACATGGTCCGGCACCTGCTCGTCCAACTACCGGACCGTGAGCGACAGATTGTGATGTTGCGCTTCTTCGGAAATCTGACGCAGTCCCAGATCAGCACCGAGCTGGGCATGTCGCAGATGCACGTATCCCGTTTGCTGGCAAGGATCTTCGCGCGGCTGCGCAGCAGTAACGCCTGGGAGCACTAGCCCGCGCCGACCGGCGACACCCGCTCGCGAGATATCACAATCCGTCACTTTCCGTGCCAAACATGGTATTGCGGCGCGTTACCATCGCGTGACGTCTGCTCGTGTTGGGGTTTGCGGGGGATGCTGTGCCGGTATCTCAGTGGAGGTACATCGAGTCGTCGCCTTGTCGACTCGGGCAGCGATGTTGTCGTCATGAGGGGGTAGCGTGTCCGTAGAATTGGGCAGCCCTGAGGTTCAGACCAACGCAGCGGTCCTGCCCGCCCCCAGGGCGGCCGAGCCGGAGCTTGTCGAAGCCGAAATCGTCGAACCCGAGATCGTCACGGTTGAGCGGGGGGACGGGCTCGACACCCGCTCCCTCTCCCGCAGTCTGTTCCAGCGCTTCGCGACGCTGACCCCGGACTGCCGCGACTACCCCTACGTCCGCGACACCCTGATCGAGCTGAACCTCCCGCTCGTCCGCTACGCCGCGGCCCGCTTCCGCAGCCGCAACGAGCCGATGGAGGACATCATCCAGGTCGGCACGATCGGCCTGATCAAGGCCATCGACCGGTTCGACAACGAGCGCGGAGTAGAGTTCCCGACCTTCGCGATGCCGACCATCATCGGCGAGATCAAGCGGTTCTTCCGCGACACCAGCTGGTCGGTCCGGGTCCCGCGCCGGCTGCAGGAGCTGCGGCTGTCGCTGACCCGCGCCGGTGACGAGCTCGCCCAGAAGCTGGACCGCTCGCCCACCGTCGCCGAGCTCGCGCAGTGCCTCGGCGTCAGCGAGGAGGACGTGGTGGAGGGTCTTGCCGTCGGCAACGCCTACACCGCCAGCTCGCTCGACACCGCCCCCACGGACGAGGACGGTGACGGCCCGCTCGCGGAGCGGCTCGGCTACGAGGACGCCGCGATGGAGGGCGTGGAGTACCGCGAGTCGCTGAAGCCGCTGCTGGCCCGGCTGCCCGCACGGGAGCGGCGCATCATCATGCTGCGCTTCTTCGGGAACATGACGCAGTCGCAGATCGGCGACGAGATCGGCATCTCGCAGATGCACGTCTCCCGGCTGCTCACCCGCACCCTGGCGCAGCTCCGCGAGGGACTGATCGCGGAGGCGTGAGGAAGCTTGGCGAGTGGAACCCCATGACTGGTGGGCGGGCCTCGGGGGCCCGCCCACCGCCTTTCAGTCCACCAGGAGGTTCTTGCGCAGCGCGGCCAGCGTCCCCGCGTCCAGCCCGAGGCCGTCGGCGAGGAAGTCCTCGAAGTCGGGCCAGCCGTCGGCCACCGCGGCGAAGGCCGCGTCCAGGTAGACGGACTCCGCCCGGATCACCGGCAGCATCAGCGAGGGGTCCTTCATGACGCCGCGCGTGCCGAAGGCGTCCATGATCCGCTCGATCAGCGCGGCCGAGCGCTCGTTGGTGAGCAGGTAGTCCTCGTAGACCGTGGCCCGGTCGACGCCCAGCGCGGTCAGCACGATGGCCGCCGTCCAGCCGGTGCGGTCCTTGCCTGCCGTGCAGTGGAACAGCAGCGGGGTGCCGTCCGGGTCGGCCAGGAGGCGTACGGTCTCAGCGAAGCGTCCGCGGATCACCTCGTCGGTGACGAACCAGCGGTACATCTCCGTCATGATCCGCTCGCCGCCGCCGTCACCCAGCAGGGCGTGCTGCGCTGCCGCGTCCTGGCCGGCCAGGACGTCCCGCAGGGAGACGTAGATGTCGTGGTCGGGCGAGTACACCGGCAGGTGGACCAGGCGGACCGGGCCCTCGGCGGCTATCGCCCGACCGTCGGTGAGCTCGGCGCGGTCGGCGTCGGCCGGGTCTAGACCCGGCAGACGGTCGCTGCCGTTCTCCTCGACCTCGTTGAGCCCACGCAGGTCGACGACCTGGCGGACGCCGAGCGCGGTGAGGGTGTCCAGGTCGGCGTCGGTGAGCCGGTTGAGGGCGTCACCACGCAGCGCGACTCCGGTGCGGACCGTCCGACCGTCCGTGGTGCGGTATCCGCCGAGGTCGCGGGCGTTCACCGCGGCCTGCAGGCCGAGGCTGCGGGCGGGTGTCTGCGGTTCGGTCACTTCGGTTCTCTCCCCTGCGCGGCATCGCCCCGCGCGCGTGTTCGGGCGGTGCCCGGCCAGTGTAGGCAGGAGGTGCGGATCTCCTCTTCCCATCTGATGACCCATCAGTAAACTGGCGGGGTCGTGGGTGGCTCGGGTGGGACACCCCCTCTGGTGGGGTTGGTGGGGGCATGGGTGACGACAGCGGTGGCGGCGGGGACGGCGGCAGGGACCGCGGCGGGGACGGCGGCAGGGGAACCCTGGTCAGGCCGTGGGGCCGTGCGGCCTACGGGGTCGCACTGGCCGTCCTCGCCGCCGTCGGCGTCAGTGCCTGTGGAACCGGTCACACCGGCTACGTCGCGGTGGGCGTGGGTGGACCGGCCGCAAGCGTCCGGGCGGTTCTGCCCACCGGCAACGTGGTCTTCGTCCCGCTCGGCCCGACCCCGAGCGGCAGCGGGCAGCCGAGCGGCAACCCGACCTCCTCGACCGCACCGGCAGTGACGACCGGCGGCGCGGGCGGCGCGGGCTCGGGCGCCGTCCCCGCGACCGGCCGGACGGCCGCTGGCGGCACCGGCCGTGCGAGCAGCGGGGGCGGCTCTCCCTCGCCCGGCGCACCTTCCCGGGGTCAGCCCGCACCGGGCCCGTCCTCACCCGTCCCGCCGGCGGCCTCGCCCACCCCGACGCCGCCCACGCCCGCTCCTCCGCCGACGCTCTCGCCTGCCTCGCTCAGCGCCTCGGCGCCGAGCGATTCCGCAGGCTCCCAGCGCTGGTGCCAGAACGTGACTCTGACCCTCACCAACAGCGGTGGCCGGGCCGCCGACGCCGCGACTGTGACGTTCTCCACACACGTCATCGGGGCCCTGGGTACCGACTGGTGGACCTACCAGACCCAGCAGCCGCTGCACGCTCCGGTACCCGGGCACGCCTCCGCCACGGAGACCTGGAGCGTCTGCCTCGACTCCTGGCGCGTCCCCGCAGGCATGCACCTGGAAACCCGATCGGCGAGCATCGCCCTCCCCTGAGCCGCACGAGTCGGGCAGCACAATGCCGACCGTCGGCACCTGGCAGGAGCACGACGGTCGGCAGCGGACCAGGCGAAACGGGCTACTTGGTCACGAAGTAGAGCGCGACAGCGACGATCGCCAGGGCGACGATCACGCCGATCGCGATGCCAGCCGTGCGGCTGCCCCCGTTGACGGCGGTAGCGGGCTGGGGCTGGGGCTCGTCGACGAAGGCACGGAACATCTGGGTGCTCGCGGACGGGTCCTCGACAGGGGGGTTCTGGTAGTCGGCCATGGCAGAGGACTCTAGCCAATCCGGATGAACGCTGGTCACTTCCCAGTGTCGCGGTCCTGTATCAACCGCCACACATCACCTTCACCACCCCGGCGTGTGCGGCAGGTAGCCGGGATGCAGTCGCCGCATGTAGGCCGTGTCGTCGCGCCGTCGCAGCCCGCAGGCGAGGTAGAGCTCGTGCAGCCGGGCGAGGGCGTCCGGGTCGAGTTCGACGCCCAGTCCCGGCCCCTGGGGAACGGGCACCGCGCCGTCCACGAAGCGCAGCGCACCAGGGACGACCACGTCCTCGTCCTCGCGCTTCCACGGCCAGTGGGTGTCGCAGGCGTAGCTGAGGTGCTGCGTCGCCGCCGCGAGCTGGACCATGGCGGCGAGGCTGATCCCGAGGTGGCTGTTGGAGTGCATCGACAGGCCCACGTCGAAGCTGGCGCACAGGGTGGAGAGGTGCTGGGAGAGCCGCAGGCCGCCCCAGTAGTGGTGGTCGGAGAGCAGCACGCCGATGGCCTGCTGGCGGAGCCCCGGGGCGAGGTGCTCGGGGGCGACGACGCACATGTTGGTGGCCAGCGGCATGGGGGCGCGGCGGGCGACCTGGGCCATGCCCTCGATGCCCGCCGTCGGGTCCTCCAGGTACTCCAGTACGCCGTCGAGCTGTTCGGCGACCTTCACCGAGGTGGGCACGGTCCAGGCGGCGTTGGGGTCGAGGCGGAGAGGGAGCTCTGGGAAGGCGGCGCGCAGCGCGTGGATCGCCTCGATCTCCTCCTCGGGGGCGAACACGCCGCCCTTGAGCTTGACGGCCCCGAAGCCGTACTGGTCGATCATGCGGCGGGCCTGGCGGACGATGCCGTCCGGGTCGAGTGCCGCGCCCCAGCCGTCCTCCCCGCCTCCGGGAGCGCCTCCGGCGGCGGCTCCGCGGGCGGCTCCGCGAGCGGCTCCGGGATGCTCGGCCCACTTGTAGAACAGGTACGCGGAGAAGGGCACGCTGTCGCGCACCGCACCGCCGAGGAGGTCGGCGACAGGGCGGCCCACCGCCTTGCCCTGGGCGTCGAGGCAGGCGACCTCGAAGGCGGAGAAGACCGACAGCACCGTCTTGGAGCTGGAGGAGCCGCCGGTGAGGCCGTGGCTGTCGGCGAACGCCCCGCTGCCGACGGCGCTGCCCACGACCTGCTGGATCCGGCCGAGTTGGAAGACGTCCATCCCGGTGATGGCACGGGCGGCCGCCTGCAGCAGATCGAGGAAGCTGTCGTCGCCGTAGGACTCGCCGAGGCCGACGACGCCGTCGTCACAGTGCAACTGGATGATGCTGCGCAGCGCGTAGGGCTCGTGCACTCCGACGGCGTTGAGCAGAGCGGGGTCGTGGAAGGCGACGGGTGTGACGGTGACGCGGCGGATCCTCACTGGCCCCGCTCCTCGCGGTGCGCAGCGAGGGCGGCACGGCCGGCGGCGATGATGCGGGCGAGCTCCTCGACGTGCTCGGGCTTCGCCTCGACCAGCGGCGGGCGGACGGGTCCCACGGCGAGCCCTTCCAGCCGGGCGCCGGCCTTGACCAGGGAGACCGCGTAGCCGGCGACGGTGTCGCGCAGATCGGCGAGGGGCAGCAGGAACGCCGCGAGCAGAGCGTCCACCAGCGCGTCGTCGCCGCTGTCGAGGGCTCGGGCGAAGGCGTGCGCGAGGTCGGGGGCGAAGGCGTGGACGGCGGAGGAGTAGCTGCCGACGCCGATGGCGCGGTAGGCGCGGGCGGAGAGCTCCGCGGTGGGAAGGCCGTTGAGGAAGTAGAACGTGGCGGCACGCGGATGCCCGCTGGTGCGGACGGTCGCGACGATCCGCTGCATCTGCTCGACGTCGCCGAGTCCGTCCTTGAGACCGACGACCTGCGGCAGGTCGAGCAGCGCGAGGGCGGTGGCGGGGTTGAGCCGGGCGTTGGCACGCTGGTAGACGATCACTGGGAGCGGGCTGTCGCGAACCACGTACTCGATGTGCCCGAGGATGCCCTCGGGGGTGGAGCTGACCAGGTAGGGAGGCAGCAGCAGCACGCCGTCGGCACCGCAGTCGGCGGCGTCGGCGAGGCATTCGCGGGCGACGGCGGGGCCGCCTCCGACGCCCGCGAAGACGGGGATGCGTCCGGCGACGGTCTTGACGGCGAGGGTGACGACCTCGCGGTACTCCTCACGGCTGAGCGCCGTGAACTCCCCGGTGCCGCAGGCGATGAACAGAGCCGTCGTGCCCGCTGCGACCTGCTGCTCGACATGGACGGCGAGAACGTCGAGGGCGATCCTGTCGTCGTCGGTGAAGGGGGTCAGCGGAAAGGAGAGCGGCGGGGTGAGCACGGAGTGGAGGTCCATGGGGCTCCTCGGCGAGATGTCAGTGTTCATGTTCGTGAACCAGATTCAGTTTACTGAACAATTTCTGGACAGGGGAGACCACTCCACCATCCGGGCGGGTTGATCTAATCGATAATCGTCAGGGTCATGCCTTCAGGCCCCGCCGTCAGCCTTCTATCGGAGCACCGATCCGCTCCCAGATCTCCAGGACATGCTCGCGGAAGAGGATGCCCGCGACCTCGGGAACGCCACCCCCCAGCGCCGTGACCAGTGGGACGTGGTTCTCGGCGATCTCCTCCAGGCGCCCGAAGTACACCTTGTTGGATACGGCGGTGAAGCTCCGCAGGCCGGCCTCCGTCACGGTCCACATCCGCGCCAGCAGTCCGTTGCCCGCTGCCTCCCAGACGTGCCGGTGGAACGAGACGTCGCCGTCCACCACCCCGCCCACGTCGTCCCGGCGCGCCGCCGCACGCATCGCCTCGACGTCCCCGGCCAGCAGCTCCGCCAGTCCGGGCGGCCCGAGCCTGCACACCTCCGTGGCCGCGAACTGCTCCAACACCGCGCGGACCCGGTACGCCTGACGGGCGTCCTCCTCCGAGATGTCTGCCACGTAGCTGCCCCGACGCGGGAACTGCAGGACCAGTCCTTCCGCCGCCAGGCGCTTCAGCGCGTCCCTGACCGGCGCCTGGCTCACTCCGTAGCGCCGGGCGAGCTCCAGCTCGACCAGGCGGGTCCCCGGCACCAGCTCGCCGGCCGCGATGGCCGTGCGGACGCGCTCGTACAGCTGGTCCGACAGCCGTCCACTGAGACCGGGCTCGACCATGGTGCTGCTCCTCGGTGAGGGGGCGGGCGATGCTGCTGACGACTCTATCGGTGGAGGGGCTATCGGCCGAGGGTCTAATCGATTATCGTTCACATCGTTTCGCCCCCAGCGCCGCCCGACCACCAGGAGAAGCCGTGCCCGCCTCCACCCTGCTGGACGTCCTCCGCCAGGACCGGCTCCTCGCCGTACTTCGCGGCACCGACGCCGACGCCCTCACCGCCTGCGCAGCCGTCCTCGCCGACAACGGTGTACGCGCCGTCGAGCTGACCCTCTCCAGCGAGGCCGGCCTCGAAGCCCTGCGTCGCACCGCCGCCGGACTCCCCTCCGGATCCGGTGTCCTACTCGGCGCGGGCACCGTCCTGACCCGCGGCCAGGCCCGCGCCGCCGTCGATGCCGGAGCCCGCTACCTGGTCACCCCCGGCGTCGCCCCCGACGTCCTCGCGGAGGCCGCAGACCTCGGCGTCCCGGTGCTCTGCGGCGCCCTCACACCCAGCGAGGCGATGACCGCAGTACGCCTGGGCGCAGCCGCCGTGAAGCTCTTCCCCGCTCACGCCGTGGGCGGTGCCCGCTACCTCCGCGACCTCCGTGCGCCCTTCCCCGACGTCCCCTTCATCGCCATCGGCGGCATCGGCCTCGACGACGTCGCCGACTACCTCGCCGCGGGAGCCCTGGCCGTCGGCGTCGGCTCGCCGCTGCTCCGCGAGGCGGCGCGCGACAGCAGCCCGGCAGCGCTCGACGCCCTCGCCGCCCGCGCTCGCGCCTACCTCGCCGCGACGGGCGTGAGCGCTGGGAGCGCCGGGGCCGCCGGGACCGCCGCGAGCAGCACGAGCGGCACGAGCGCCCGGTGAGCGGACTCGTCACCCTCGGCGAGTCCATGGCCGCGCTCTGCTCGACTACCCCCGGACCTCTCCGTCAGGCCTCCCACCTGCAACTCTCCATCGCCGGAGCCGAGTCCAACGTCGCCATCGGCGTCCGCCGCCTCGGCCACCCCGCCGCCTGGATCGGCCGGGTCGGCGCGGACGAGTTCGGCTCTCTCGTCCTGGAGCGCCTCCGCGCCGAGCAGGTGGACGTCACCGGCGCACGCACGGACCCGGACGCCCCCACCGGCCTGCTCATCAAGGAGCAGCGCACCCCCGACGTCACCCGCGTCCAGTACTACCGCGCCGGATCGGCCGGCTCCCGGCTCCGTCCGGACGACCTCACCGACAGCCCAGCCGCGGAACTGGTCGCCGATGCCGCCGTCCTTCACTTCACCGGCATCACCCCGCTGCTGTCCGCCAGCGCCGCGGCGGCCGTCACCCGCGCCGTCGAGCTCGCCACCGCCGCCGGGGTCCCCGTCTCCCTGGACATCAACCACCGCTCCGCGCTCGGCAGTCCGGACGGGTTGCGCGAGCACCTCCGCCCGCTGATTCCGCACCTGTCGTACCTCTTCGGCGGCGAGGACGAGTTGCTGCTGCTCGCCGACACCGACGACGAGCACGAGGCCGTGCGCCGCCTGCGCGGGCCAGAGATCGTGATCAAGCGCGGCGCGCGGGGCGCGACCGTCCACGCGCCGCTGTCCGACGGCGCGGAGGCCCCGCTGCACGCGCCCGCCGTCCCGGTGCGGGCCGTCGACCCCGTCGGCGCGGGGGACGCGTTCGTCGCCGGCTACCTCGCCGGGCTGCTGGACGGCGCCGCGCGCGCCGAGCGGCTCCGGCTCGGCTGCCTGACCGGCGCGTTCGCCGTCTCCGTCGCCAGCGACTGGAGTGGCCTCCCCACCCGCGACGAGCTGCACCTACTCGACGCCGCCCCCGGCACGACCCTCCGCTGACGCGACCCTGCCGCGGAAATACCCCTCGTCCGACCTGCGTTGGATCAGGTCATGACCTCTCCCCTCGCTACCCGTACCCGCCTCGGCGACTCCGATCTGTCCGTGTTCCCGCTCACTCTCGGCGGCAACGTCTTCGGCTGGACCGCTGACGAGGCTCAGTCCTTCGCCGTTCTCGACGCCTACGCCGCCGCCGGCGGCAACTTCGTCGACACCGCCGACGTCTACTCCGCGTGGGCGCCTGGCAACTCCGGCGGCGAGTCGGAGACCGTGCTCGGCCGGTGGATCGCGGCGCGCGGGAACCGGGACGACATCGTCGTCGCCACCAAGATCGGCGCCCATCCCGAGTTCAAGGGCCTCAAGGCCGCGACCATCGCGGCGGCGACCGAGCAGTCGCTGCGCCGCCTCGGCATCGACCACATCGACCTGCTCTACACCCACTTCGACGACGAGAGCACCCGCGTCGAGGAGATCATCACCGCGCTGGACGAGCTGGTGCGCGCGGGCAAGGTCCGCCACATCGCCGCCTCCAACATCTCGCCGGCCCGGCTCACCGCCTCGCTGGAGTTCTCCCGGCGCGAGGGCCTGGCCACCTACGTCGCGCTCCAGCCCCACTACAACCTGGTCTCCCGCGACACCTACGAGGGCGAACTCGCCGACGTCGCCGCCACGTTCGGCCTGTCCGCGGCCCCCTACTCGGGCCTCGCCTCCGGCTTCCTCACCGGCAAGTACCGCCCGGGCGGCCCCGCCGTCGAGAGCGCCCGCGCGGCGGGCGCCGCAAAGCACCTGGACACCCCGCGCGGCCTCAAGGTCCTGGAGGCCCTGGACACGGTCGCGGCCGCCCACGAGGTGGAGCTCGCCACCGTCGCCCTCGCCTGGCTCGCCGCCCGGCCCACCGTCGCCGCACCCATCGCCAGCGCCCGCACGGTCGAGCAGCTGCCCGCGCTGGTGGCCATCGCGGACCTGGCGCTGACCGACGCGGAGCTCACCCTGCTGACGGACGCCTCTGCCTGATCGCCATCACCGGAGATCGATCGTGGTTGTGCCTCCCAGCCTTGGGGGGCACAACCGCAACCACGACCACCGCGAAGGAGCCCACGTGCAGGTCCGGCCGCTGACCCCCGCCGCGCTCGCGACCGAGCTCGCGGAGCATGCCGCACGGCTGCCGCTGCCCGAGGGCACACGGCTGCGGGTCGCTGTGGACGGGGCCGCCGCGGCAGGGACGGGAGAGCTCGCGGACACGGTCGCGGACGCGCTGCGTGTCCAGGGGCGTGCCGTGCTGCGCGTTCGCGCCGCCGACTTCCTCCGCCCGGCCTCGCTCCGCCTCGAGTACGGCCACCAGGACCCCGACGCCTACTACGACGGGTGGCTGGACACCAACGCCCTGTTCCGCGAGGTCTTCGACCCGCTGGAACCGGGCGGAAGCGGCCAGGTCCTGCCTGCGCTCCGGGACGCGCGGACGGACCGGTCCACCCGTGCCCAGCCCGTGCCCCTGCCGCCCGGCGGGGTCCTGCTGCTCGACGGCCCGCTGCTGCTCGGCCGCTGGCTGCCGCTGGACCTCACCGTCCACCTGCGGCTGACCCCCGCCGCGCTGGCCCGGCGCACGCCCGCCGACCAGCAGTGGACACTGCCGGCCTTCGCCCGTTACGAGGACGAGGTCCGGCCGAGCGAAGCCGCCGACCTGGTCGTGCGAGCTGACGACCAGCGCCGTCCGGCACTGGTCGTCAACTCGCCCACCGTCTGACGCGCCGTCACCGACGCGGGAAGCCTGTCACTGACGCGGGAAGCTCTGCACGGGCGCGACGACCTGCACGGTGCAGAAGGAGCAGCGGGTTGCCGCCGCCGGGATGGTGCTGAGGCACTCCGGGCACTCCTTGGTCGGCGCACCCGGCTCCTTCTTGGGCGCGAAGCGCTGGTGCAGCCGGTTCACGGGGAGCACGACGAAGTAGTAGACGACGGCGGCCACCAGGATGAAGCTGATCAGAGCACTGATCAGAGCGCCGTAGGGAAAGATCACCCCGTTCACGTTGAAGCTCTGCTTGCTGAAGTCGCCCGTCCTGCCCGAGACCATTCCGACGATCGGCGTCAGGAACGCGGTGACGAAGCCGTTCACCACGGCCGTGAACGCTGCGCCGATCACGATGCCGACCGCGAGGTCGACGACGTTCCCGCGCAGCAGGAAGCTGCGGAAGCCCTTCATGATGTTCTCCATACTGTCCGGCGCCGAGGACTGGCGCGGTAACACCATTCCAGGATTGGGGCCGAAGAAGCGAACGGCCCCGCTCCGCAACGGGGCCGTTCACGACACAACACGCGTTACGAAGCGTCAGCTTCCCTCGCGGCCTTCTCCTTCTCCGCAGCTTGGGCCTGCGCCTGCGCCTGGATGCCGGACACGCTCCGCAGCGGAACCTCCTTGATGAACAGCACCAGCACGAAGGCGACCGCGACAACCGCCGCGCCCAGCAGGAACACCGTGTGCATGGAGTCCGCGAAGCCCTGCTTGAAGGGGGCGGCGAAGACGCCGTCCAGCTTCTGGATGAAGGACGAGTCGCTGAGCACCGAGGACGATCCGCCACTGCTCGCGCTCGGGTGCTTGAGCATCTGCACCACAGGCTGGTTGGCGGGGTTGTTGACGACCGTCGGGTCGTGCAGCGCGGACTGGAACTGCGGCGTCTTCGCTGCCGCCTGGAACGCTGTATTGATCTTGTCGCCGACGGTGCTGAACAGCACCGACAGGAAGATCGCCGTACCGGCCGTCGCGCCCAACTGCCGGAAGAAGGTGGACGACGCGGTGGCGACGCCCATGTCCTTCGCGGGGACCGCGTTCTGGACGGACAGCGTCAGCGTCTGCATGGTGCAGCCGAGCCCCACGCCGAAGACCAGCATGAAGGCCATGGTCTCCGCGAGTGGGGTGTTCCACTGCACCTCGAAGTGGAACAGCAGCATCGCGGCGACCAGCAGCGCGGTGCCGACGACCGGGAAGATCTTGTAGCGGCCGGTGCGAGAGGTGATCTGGCCGGCCATGATCGAGGCGGCCATCATCCCGAGCATCAACGGCAGCATCATCAGGCCGGACTTGGTCGGGCTCGCGCCCTTCACGATCTGCAGGTACTGAGGGATCATCAGCATTCCGCCGAACATGCCCATGCCGACGAGGACGGCGAGCACGCTGGTCTGACTGAAGACCTTGTTGCCGAAGAGCCGCATCGGGATCAGGGCCTCGTCGCCCATCCGGCGCTCGACCAGGATCCAGGCCACGATACCGAGCACGCCCACGACATAGCAGGTCAGCGACCGACCCGAGACCCAGCCCCAGTCGCGTCCCTGCTCGGCGACCAGCAGCAGCGGGACGACGCCGACGGCGATGGTGACGGCACCCCACCAGTCGATCCGGTGGTCCCGGCGGGTGTGCGGCACGTTCAGCACCTTGGCGACCACGACCAGCGCCACGATGCCGATCGGCACGTTCACCAGGAACACCCAGCGCCACCCGGCGATGCCCAGGATCGTGTTCTGCCCGGCGAGGAAGCCGCCGACCAACGGCCCGAGAACGCTCGACGTGGCGAAGACGGCGAGGATGTAGCCCTGGTAGCGAGCACGTTCGCGCGGCGGCACGATGTCGCCGATGATCGCGAGGGCCAGCGCCATCAGACCGCCCGCGCCCAGGCCCTGGAAGGCCCGGAAGGCGGCGAGCTCGATCATCGACGTGGAGAAGGTGCAGGCCACCGATCCGACCACGAAGATGCTGATCGCGACGAGGAAGAACGGCTTGCGACCGTAGATGTCGGAGAGCTTGCCGTAGAGCGGCGTCGCGATGGTGGACGTGATCAGGTACGCCGTGGTGGTCCACGCCTGCTGGCTCAGGCCGTGCAGGTCGTCGGCGATGGTGCGGATCGCGGTGCTGACGATGGTCTGGTCGAGTGCGGCCAGGAACATGCCCATCATCAGACCGCTGAGGATGGTCATGATCTGGCGGTGGCTCAGGCCACCGGGTGCGGGTACCGGCGGTGACGCGGTGGTGCTGCTGCTCACTGGTGTTCTCCCTGTTGCACCGCAGCGGTCGCCATCGGAGGTGTCGCTCCGATGGGGCCGCCGAAGAGTTCTGCGCTGTTTTCTGCGAAGTCGTCGTTGAGGCGTCCGAACAGCCGGACCAGCTGGTAGCGGTCCTCGGCCGGCCAGGCGTCGAGCATGCGGGCCAGTCGCTGGTTGCGCTGGTCGCGGTAGTGCTGGAAGGCGATGACGCCGTCGGGGCTGGCGGAGAGCAGCGCGCCCCTGCGGTCCTCGGGGTCGGGGCGCCGCTCGACCAGGCCGCGGTCGACCAGGGAGCGGATCTGCCGGCTCACGGTGGAGAGGTCCAGCAGAGTGTCCGCAGCGAGATCGGTGGCCCTACGCGGGCCGCAGCTCACCAGGCGCGCGAGCAGCAGGCGGTCGCCCCCGCCCGGATCCTCGCGCGAACGCTGCTTCCACGCCGTGATCAGCCGCATGAAGCGGGCCATCTCGTCACCGAGCGCGGTAGCCGCGTCGGCGGCGGTGGCCGTACCGGATACCTGCTGCGCCATGACGCCCCTCCCATGCAGTTGCTTGCCCCTTGCAAGTAACTGTACACGGCACCGTTCTATGCCTCGCGCGGGGTTGGGCTGTTACCGCCGCACTTGCTCAGTCGGCGAGCAGGGCGGCGATGTCCGCCATCGACCACTGCCCGGCGGCGCCGGGACGGGCGGCGAGGTACTGAGCGATCCGCTCCGTGCTCCAGCGGTGCGACTCCCGGAGGCCCGTTGCGAGGTTGCGGAGGTAGGCGGCACTCGGCCTGTTGAGCCAAGCCTCAGCTCGACGCCACGGAGCCGTGAAGGTCAGCACGGGACGCCCGTCCAAACGCCCGTCCGCATGTCCGTCCACATGTCCGTCCACATGTCCGTCGAGGAGCCTCGGGCGGACCAGGGTCTCGTACCGTCCCTCCCCCAGCGTCGCCCGACCGGTGGCGAGCACACCGCTGAGGTCGAGATCCTCGCCGGGATCCCGGTACATCTCCTGGGCGGCGATGTCCGAGAACTGCGACACCGTGAGCAGATAGGCCCGCGCCGGCATCTCGCCGGGATCGAACGGGTCGTAGAACCCCATGCCGCCGGTCCACGTCGCCGACTCCAGAGCGAAGTAGAGCTGCCCCGGCAGCATCACCGGAACCATTCGTTCCGGCCGCCGCGGATCGCGGCACCCCGGGTAGGTCCTCGCACCTCCGGGCGGGCGGCCGCCCGCAAGGTAGTAGGCGAGCCTGTCGACATGCATATTGGAGCCATAGGCGGCGTACCAGACCCGGCGCGTCGCCTCGGCGCGGCTGGAAGCGTCCGCCGGCCTGGGTGGAGTGGTCACGTCACCAGTCTGGCCGTTCCGCTGGTACACCCTCCCCGACGGCGCACCGCCCGCGCTGCACTACCGCTGAAGCAGTGCTCGACACGCAGCGCGTCCCGCCCTGCGACGTCAGGGCTGTCGGCGCAGTGCGCGTGGGAGGGTCACCCGGAGGTACTCCTCCGGGTCGGTCAGCTGCGGAGCGTGCCCGGCACCGGCGTACAGGTGCCGCTCGGCCTGCGGCAGGACGGCGGCGATGCGATCCAGTACGGGCCCGAACATCGGCGGGCTGTTGTCGCTCCCCGTGAGCAACGCGGGTCCGTGGTACGCGCCCAGAGCGCCGAGGTCCAAACCGGGCGCGTCCGGATCGCGGAGTTCGTCGAGGAAGGTCGGAGCGTTGCGCACAAAGACGTCCCGGACCGGGGCGGGGAGTTGTCCCCACGCGCCCGGACCGAACGCGACCGTATCGACGAACAACTCCGCTGCCGCCACGTAGTCGCCGGTCTCAAGCACCGCGCGGACCGGATTCAGGCCTTCGCGAACAGCCAGCGCGATGGGCCGCACCATCGGGTCGTCGACCAGCAGTCCTACCCCCGGTGGCTCGTGCACGGCGATCCCGCGCACGAGTTCGGGCCGGGCCGCCGCCAGCCGCAACGTGATCAGCGATCCGAAGGAGTTGCCGCAGACGAACGCGGGAGCCAGTTCCAGTCCCTCGATCAACCCGGCGAGGTCCGCCACGTCCTCGTACACCGAGCCCTGGCCGGCCGGAGCGGCACTGTGACCGTGGCCACGCCGGTCGTACGACACCACCGTGCAGTGCTCGGCCAGCTGTGGCGCGACTCTCGACCAACTGCTCCCGTCCACCCACGAACCGTGAACGAGCACCACGCTGCGCCCGCTCCCCTGGACCTCGTAGTGCAGCGATGTGCCGTTCGTCCTGATCTCAGCCACCCGCGCCTCCAGACCTCGGTTCGGGCCAACCTCACCATTCCGGCGCGCGCCGGGCGACTCGTCGTACGCCGTCGGGGTCGATGTGGGAGCGGGAGATTCAGCAGCGGATGGTGAAGAGCACGTAGCCGTAGCTGAGTCCCAGGGCAGCGGGGTGGGCGGCGAGCCAAGGATCGGCGATCTCGGCAGGGAACTCCAGCCGCAGCACCGCCTCGAGGTCCGCGCGGGAGTTGAACCGCCATTCGCTCAATACCTCGGTCCGCTCGGCACCCCGCTGAGCCCACCATTCATCGGTGCGCTGCCCCGCGGCCTGTGGCCCGGCCCACGACAACTGCGCCAGCAGGTCCGCGAACTGCCCACTGCGCTGATCGTTGTCCACGACCACCAGAGCTCCACCGGGCCTGAGAACGCGCAGTACCTCAGCCAGTCCCGGCTCGCAACGGGGCGGAAAGAAGTAGGCGAACCGCGCGTGCACTACGTCCACCGAAGCGTCTGGGAGCGGGATGTGCTCGGCCGAGCCGGCCAGGACCCGGGCCCGCGGGTCCCGTTGCCGCGCGATCCGTATCAAGGTCGGGTCGGGCTCGACTCCGATGGTCTCGGATGCCTCCTGGACATACCCCGGAAGCCAGAACCCGCTGCCACAGCCGAGATCCAGCAGGGTACGGCCAGCCCACGGAGCCGTCTTCCGCATGGCCTCCAGGACGAGTCCCTGGGGGTCCAGCGCACGGTTCTCGATCTCGTAGAGTGCGGGGTCACCACCCTGGTTGGGGGCGGGAGCGAAGTCGGGCAGGTCCACCGGAGCATCCTTCTGCGGGCCGTGACAATCAGGGCCATCGTGAGCGACAGGACTGTTACGGGCAATCCATTTCTGCACCCATCAGGGCCGTGACCTGTCCAGCGCGCGTACGTTCCTGACCTCCGGGCGCGGACGCCCGCGGGGGCGGGTTGTCAAGATCACCGGGGCGGGTAGGGCGGCCGGCTTGACCCTCACACGGTGTGAGGCCCTGCACTAGGAGGCGTCATGTTCAGCATCGGAGATTTCGCCAAGCACGGCCGTGTGTCGATCCGCATGTTGCGTCACTACGACGACATCGGACTGCTCCGGCCGGCCTACGTCGACCCCGCGAGCGGCTACCGCTTCTACGAGGCCGGCCAGCTCGCCCGCCTCAACCGAGTCATCGCGCTCAAGGACCTCGGCTTCACGCTCCAGCACGTCCAGAACATCTTGGACGACAAGGTCGGCGTCGAGGAACTGCGCGGAATGCTCAGGCTGCGCCGGGCCGAGTTGGCGGCGGCGCGCGAGGCAGCGGCGGCACGGCTGGCCGAGGTCGAGGCGAGACTCCGCATCATCGAAAGGGAGGGTCACATGCCCACCGACGACGTTGTGGTCAAGCAGATTCCGGCGGTTCGGCTCGCCGAACTCACAGGAGTCGCGGCGAGCTTCTCGCCGCAGGACATCACGCCGGTGATCAAGCCGCTGTACGCGCAGCTGATCGAGCGGCTGATGGCCGCAGGCGTGACGCCGGTCGGCCCCGCGATCGCCTACTACGAGAGCGCCGAGGACGACCAGGTTGTCGTGCACGCCGGGATGCCGGTGAACATCGAGGCCGATCCGAGCCACGACTGGTCGATCGTGGACCTGCCGGGGATCGATACCGCGGCGACGGTCGTGCATCGCGGATCGATGGACGACGTCATGTCCTCGATCCAGACGCTCGCCAAGTGGATCGATGCCAACGGCCATCGCTCGACCGGCTACAACCGCGAGCTCTACCTGGAGACCCCTGCCGATGAAGGTGCATGGGTGACGGAGCTTCAAGAGCCGATCACGAAGGCCTACTGAGCCCGGCACGGCGAGGTCACGGCGGTGGTGCGTCGAAGGCCAGGCCGGTCTCGGCGACGAAGCCGTTGAGGATGGTGGGGCGGTACTGGAGGCGCTGGAGCCGGTCGCGGACCAGCGCCTCCAGCTGGTCGACGGCGACGGGGGCAGCGACGAGGTCGGCCAGGCTGCGGTTGACGTGAGACCACACGCCCTCGGCCGGGTTCGTCGATCAGGCCTATGCAGTCGCGCTCGGACAACGACCGCCGCTCCTTCTCGCGACCCCGGTGGACCCGCAGCCGGTAGAACAACCGCGTGCGGGCCCCCGGCCGCACAGCGATCAGCGCGGCGGAACCTAGCGAAGCGACATCAAAGCGCGCGGCTCAGTAGCCCCGCCGCGCGCCTGAACCGCGCGTCCTAGCGAGGCTCCGGCTTGAGCCCGCCGGGGTTCGCTCTCAGGCGTCCCGCGACGGCACCCGGAGCTGGGCCCCCTGTATCCGTCACTCGCCTGCAGCGCTGTGATCACTATGGCCCAGTGCCCCTCACGCAGGCATCCGTGCCCTTCGGGGCACCCTCGGCGCCCTCGGTGCGGCCTCTCGGTCCCCGGATTCCCCAAAGCCCGGCAGAGATGATCACGCTTGACGTGTCCGAGCAACGAGAAGGGCCTCCGGCCTGGAGTCAAGCTCCGAGCCGAAGGGCCCTCTTCTGTGCGCTCAGCAGGATTCGAACCTGCAACCTCTTGATTCCGTAGGCCCATTCCACTTGATTTGCGACCTCCGAACGCCAGAACCTACGGTGCCAATCCGACGCCGTGGAAGTGACTCCTCTGCCGCGAGATCCACCCCCGTGCGTCGTTGTGTGCACCCGTTGTTGTCAGCCGTTGTTCTCAGGAGTAGACGCCAGGAGCCTCGCACGACCCGGCGCTGACCTTCCGCTTTTCAGGCCGTGAAATGGCCTCCGACCTGCCGCTTTGCCAAGCGAGGGGCTGACCTGCCGCTACGGTCGGCGCACGCCCGTGCTGCAACGCCTGCGGGCGGCCCTGGGCGTGGTCCTGGCCGCCCGCGCGGTGGCGCGCCTGGCACTGCTGCTCGGCGTCACGGTCAGCCGGATGACGGTCCTGCGCCTAGTCATGGCGCTGCCGGACCCGGCCTGGGCGAGCCCGCGGGTACTCGGCATTGATGAGTTCGCGACCAGGAAGGGCCGCCGCTTGAGGTGAGAGTAGTATCCTCGCGACCTTCGTTGAATTCGACCATGCGAAATGCTTGCCCGACTTGTTCTCGCTTGTCGGGAATGGGGGGACATTCATGAAATTCAGGCCCAAAGCCGCCATTGCGGCCGCAGCGCTGCTCGTGACGGCTGCCCTGGCTCCGGCTACCACGGCCCGCGCAGACCAGGCGCTCTCCGACCTCTACGTGAACGCGGGCGGGGCCCAATGCAATCAGGGCTTCCTGGTCGGCGACGGGTCTGCTGCGGATCCCTTCTGCACTATTCAGCAAGCTGCGGATGTCGTGGTGCCGGGGCAGACCGTCCATATTCAGTCGGGCTACCAGTACGGGCCGGTCACCATTTCCCATTCGGGCACTTCGGGTGCTCCGATAACTTTTACTTCCGATGAACCCCGCTGGGCATTTGTGTCCCGCCTGACGTTCTCCGGCGTACACGACGTTCGTGTGAGTGACGTGACGGTCGAGTACAGCTCAGGCGACGGCGTCGATGTGATCGGTTCGACCGACGTCAGTCTCGACACGTCCGCCACGGACCGCGTCGGGACGGGCACGGCAGTGGGCGCCGGGATCCACATCGATACCTCGTCCTCGAATGTGAGCGTCACCCGCACTTCGATCACCATGAGCACGGGAGCAGGAGTCCAACTCGACAAGGGTGCGGGGCAGGTCACGCTCGCATCCAACGTGCTGGGCAGCAATGCCGGCGGCGATATCGTCGCCAGCGGCGTCTCTGGTCTGGCGGTGACCGGCAATACGTTCAATACGGACCCCTGCGCCGTGTCTCTGTCCCTGGCAGGTGGCACTTCTGCCACCGTCGACAACAACGCTGCCACGGCGTCGACCGCGGCAGTTTCGACCTGTGCCGCCCCTCCCTTGGTGTCCGTCTCGTCAGACAGCACGGGAAGTGTCGCTGCGGACTACAACGCCTGGTCCGTCCCTGCGCCACGATTCGACTATGCCTGGGGCGGGACTGACTACGCCACCGCGGCGAACTTTGCCGCCGCTGTCCCGGGGCAGGCGGCCCACGATCTCGACGTCCCGTCGGCGGACATCACCACGGGACCACCGGAGGGCTCTCCGCTGATCGACTCGGGGAACTCCGACACCCCGGGCGCGACTGCGACGGACTACTACGGGAACCCGCGTGCGGACGATCCCCAGGTGCCGAACACGGGCACGGGCACGGGCACGGGTACGGGTACGGGCACGGGGATTATGGACCGGGGTGCTGTCGAGCGCCAGGACGCCCTCACGCTCGCGGCCAGTTACGCTCCGACGACCGCAACTGGTGCGGCACCGTTCACCTTCTCGGTCTCCACGAACACTGGCGACACTTGGCATGACGCCCTGGCGACAACGGTCGACTTCGGCGACGGAAGCGGCCTCCAGACCGTGAGCGGCGGTCAGATCTCCCACGTGTACACCACGCCCGGTACCTACACCGCGAAGACGACGACCTCGGACATCAACGGGTATGCCACGTCGCGTACTCGGGTTGTCCGTGTGGCTACCCCGACAGCGCCGAGCATCATGCTCTCAGGCACCACACGGGACGACGGAAGGTACGTCTTCCCGGATCACGTGTCCTTCACTGTCCAGGCGGGGTCGAATGCTTTTGAGCTCGTCAGCGCGCAGTTCTATCCAGGAGACGGAACGCAGGAGACGGAGTCGATCAATACCTTCGACTGGACCTACCCCCACCCCGGTACCTATACCGCCAAGATCGTCACCACGGACATAGTCGGCCGTACCTCCTCCTCAACCCTGACCATCACCGTCGGGGACGAGTTCCAGCCGTACGGTCCGACGCGGGTCTTCGACAGCCGCACCCATGGAATCGACAGTATCCCGGCACACGGAACCGTCCGACTCTCGCTGGCGCAACTCCAAGCCGACGAAGCGGGCGCCCATGGCGCCGGGCTGACCGTCACCGTCACGGACACGAAGGCCAGCGGATTCCTCACGGTCTACCCGGATGGGACCGCTCGTCCAACCGGCTCGACGCTCAACTACGTCTCGGGCCAGACAGTGGCCAACAGCCTGCTGGCCTACGCCGGCTCGGACGGAGTCATCGACTTCTACAACGGCAGCGCAGGCCCGGCCGACCTGGTCGTGGACAGTTACGGGTGGTCCATCTCCGCTACCAGCCCGGGTATCGGCATGACCTACGCCCCAGTGGGCCCCGTCCGCGTGCTTGACACACGCGTAGGCACTGGCGCGCCGAAGGCGCTGGTTCGCGGAAGCGGGTCTGTGACGCTGGCGGTCGGTGGCTACAACGGTGTTCCGACCAACGCAACTGCCGTGGTGCTGAACGTGGCGATCACTGACACGAAGACTGCCGGCCATCTGACCGCCTACGGCGACAAGGCCGCCGATCCTGGAACGTCTAACTCCAACTGGGCGGCCGGACAGACCGTTTCCAGTCTGGTCGTGGTCCCGGTCAGCGATGGCAAGGTTGTCTTCTCCAATGGCAGCGGCGGGACGGCCGACTTCGTGGCGGACCTGGTCGGCTACTACAACTCTTGGGGCACTGGCGCCGTCATCGTGCCGACCGGGCCGAACAGGATCCTCGATACCCGGAACGGAACGGGCACGGGCGGGCTCATCGCCAAGCTCGGCGCCCGGAAGTCGATCACGCTCCACATCGCCGGACTGAAGGGAGTTCCCTTCGGCGCTGTGGCTGCGGAGCTCAACCTGACCGTCACCGATACCCCCGGCGCCGGGTTCATCAGCGCGTACCCCGACGGCACTTCGCTGCCGAACGCGTCCAGCCTGAACTTCGCCGCCGGGCAGACAGTGGCCAACGCGGCTGTGACGCCGATCGGATCCGACGGCTCGATCACCCTCTACAACGGTGGCAGTGCTCCGGTTGACTTGATCGTGGACCTGAATGGGACCTTTGCGGCCTCGCCCTGACCGCGCCCGCTCGACGGGGCCTGGTGCCGATCTCCTGTCGGCACCAGGCCCTCGTCACAGTCAGGCCCCATCTACCATTCCGGTGCACGCCCTCGGCAGACGGCTGGTGCCCGTTGGTGTGGGCAGAAGGAAAAAGCCCCCTGGCGGACTACTCCGTTAGCCTCACGCTTTCACGAGTTCAGATGGATGGCTGGTGGCGGCTATCGGGCATCCTCTCTGACCTGGCTCTTCGTCAACCGGATCGGATTCGGCGGGGTTTGGAGCGCTGCACCTTTCAGGTGAGCGGTGTTCCGTCGGGCAGGGCTCGATCGGTCGCTCGGGCGGATGACGGAATCGGTGGGTCCTGCGATGCTGCAGCCGTGGAGAGCGAATTTGAGGAGACCGATTATGTCCCCGCTCGTCAGGCGACACAGAGGTTGTCCAGTCGCTACCCCGGTCCCATGAGCCTCAACGCGCGGCTTGAGGCATGGGCGCAGGTCGTGGCCGAGGTTGAAGAGGGCCTGGACACCATGTTCGTCTGGGAGTTCACCCAGGACCTTGCGCACCGTGACTGGCTCAGCGACGCGTGGCCCCTCATGTCAGATCGGGTCCGTCGGCTCCGCCAGCCCGAACTCGATGCACTGGACGAGCGGTTCCGCGCCGCCACGGGACTCCTCAAGGCCTGGGGCATGAGTGAAACCGAGGTGCGAGAGCAGGTCCGATGGTGGCAGTACCGCTACCCCTTGCTGGTGACGGGGGACCCGAGTGAGGAACTCCCCACGGCGTGGTCACCGGCACCGACCTTCGTCGACTGACACGAAGCACCGTCCGGGCGGACTGTCCGACCCTTGATCAAATAAGCAGAGAGTGCCTCTGACCTGCGACGATTGGACTTGTCTAGGGTCCTGTCAGCTGCAAGGAAAGCACTCTCCAAGTGAACAAGAGCATATCGGGTCGTATCCGCCTCTCCGCGTCCAGGGCGACGGGGGCGCGGTGGTCTCGCAGGCCGGTGGGGTGCTGCTGGTGGAGACCGTCCGCAAGACCGGCCTGGACACGGCCATATCAGCGGCGCTGACGCCCTGGCGCAAGCTCCGCGCGGTGCACGACCTGGGCAAGGTCCTGCTGGACCTCGCCCTGACGGTGGCACTGGGCGGGGACTGCCTGTCGGACGTGGCCATGGCGGGCATCGACTGGCTTCCGCTGGACTTCCAGCCGAAGGATGGGCTGGTCTTCACCAGCCTGACAGGTACGGCCATCGACCCGCGCAGCCTGAACCGGCAGCTCGCCGTCCTGTGCCGCCGGGCGCACCTCCGCTCGGTCCGGATTCACGACCTCCGGCACGCGTCGCTCCTGCTCGCCGAGGGCGTCGCCGTCCGCACCATCATGGAAACGCTGGGACACAGCAACATCAGCATGACCCTCGACACATACGCGCATGTGATGGAGACGACGCTCCAGGAAGCGGCGACCCGCATGGATGCCGTTCTCGCCTACTGTGCCGCTGAGGACGACGGACCCGCCGCCGCACGGGTGCCCGTGAGGGACTGAACGGGCGCGTTGTTGTCAGCCGTGGATGTGAAAAGACCCGGAGACAATGTCTCCGGGTCTTTGACCTGGGTGCGCTCAGCAGGATTCGAACCTGCAACCTCTTGATCCGTAGTCAAGTGCTCTATCCGTTGAGCTATGAGCGCCTTGCTTGGCTTCCGGGCGGTTTTTGTTCGCCCCGCTGCCTTGCGAGAACAACATTACACGACCGCCGCCCTTGGGTGAAATCGAGTATTCGAGCCTCCTGACCAGGCCACGGACCGGGCCGATCGGCGTACGGAGGTCCGTCACCTGATCCACAGTCAGCGGCGGCGGACGCCTGTCGCGGAACGCGGACAGGGGCCCCTCGCCGAAGCGAGGGGCCCCTGTGTGACTGCGGAGGCTGAGGGATTTGAACCCTCGATGGGGGGTAAACCCCAAACCGCATTAGCAGTGCGGCGCCATAGACCGGACTAGGCGAAGCCTCCCTGCGCGGGCGCGGGCGCCGAGTGGCGATCACGACCGTCTGCATGGATGATGCCACAGCCCCGGGGGCTGCGGCCAACCGGTAACCACGTTACTAGGCGGGTCGCCGCGATCGCAAAAAGGATGGGATAGTGCTAGCTGGCGATCCTGGGGGAGACTCGCCGGACGCAGTGGCAGGACCCCGTCGCTGCGGCAGCGAAGTCAGCAAGGGAGGACGCCTCGTCGTGAGCAGCAGGCCGACCCGAGGCACTGCTCGCCTCGCAGCGATACTCGACGCCCTTCCGGACGCGTTGCTGCTGGTGAACAGCAACGGGACCGTCGTGGACGCCAACGCCGCCGCCGTGCGGAGCCTGCAGGCTCCGGGCACGTCGCTGGTCGGCATGGGCGTGCTGGATCTTCTTCCGGAGTTCGATCCGAGCCGGATTCCCGGCTCGATGCGCCCCCGGACCCGCAGCCAGGACGGCACCGAGGACGACGACGGCAAGCCCGTACGGATGACAGCGCGGCGGACGGACGGGACCATGTTCCCGGTCGAGGTCGCCGGAAACGAGTTCGAGGACGACGGCTCGCTGGGCGGGAGCGTCAGCGGTCTCGGCGAAGGCAGCCGGGAGGGCTTCGGCCCGTACGACTCCTACGGCGGGGTCTCGCGGTACGGGTACGGCGCGAGCAGCGGTGGAGCAGGCGGTGGCAGCGGGTTCGCGAGTCCCTCGGACCGGGAGCTGCTGCTGATCGTCGTCCGGGACCTGTCGGGCCGCGTCGAGGTCGAGGCCGAGCTGCGCCGCCAGCACAAGCAGACCGAGATGATCCTGCGCGCCGCCGCCGAGGGCGTGCTCGGAGTGGACATCGACGGCCGGGTGGTGCTGGTCAATCCTGCCGCCGCGCACATCCTCGGCTACCGCGCCAGCGAGCTCGGCGGCCAGGAGCTGCTGCCGCTGGTCCAGCACTCCAAGGCCGACGGCTCGCCGCAGCCGGCCGAGGAGTCCCCGCTGGCCGACACCCTCGCCTCGGGCCGCAAGCACCGCGTCCGTACGGCGACGCTGTGGCGCAAGGACGGCCGCCCGGTGAGCGTGGAGCTGTCCACCGCGCCGGTGCGCGACGGGGACCAGTTGGTCGGCGCGGTGATGACCTTCACCGACCGCAGCGCCTACCTGGCGTTGGCGGCTCGGCACGAGCACCTCACGGCCGTGCTCCAGGAGGAGATGGACGAGCCCCTGGCCCGGCTGCAGGGCACTCTGGAACGGCTGGCGGCCGACCCGGCCGGTCAGCTGTGGCCGGAGGCGAACTGGGTGCTTCGGCGGCTCGCCGCCGAGTGCGCCCGCACATCGCGGCTGGTCAGCGGAGTGCTGTCGTACCAGCGCTTCGACGCAGCGCTGGACGCCGGCCGGGAGAACCTCGACCGGCAGCCGGTGGGCCTGGACAAGGTCGTGCGACGAGCCGTCGCGGCGGCGACAGAGCTCATCGGCGAGGACCGGGTGCGGTTCGCCGTGCACCCTTCCGAGGTCGAGGTGATCGCGGACCAGGAGCGGCTGGCGCAGGCGCTGGGGCATCTGATCGCGGACGTGGCGACGGCCACCGGGCCGGAGGCCGGAGCGGGCACGGGCTCCGAGGAGGGCCAGAGCCAGGGCGGCAACGATCTGTACGGAATGGCCGTGGGGGTGGCCTCCGGGCTGACCGGTTCGCCCGCGCAGGGACCCACGGTGGTGATAGCTGCTGCGCAGCGAGGCTCGGTCGCACGGATCGAGGTCCGGGGACCGAGCGCGGGCGGCAGCCCGGTGCATCTGCCGATAGCGCGCGGCATGGTGGAACGGCACGGTGGCGTGCTGCAGTCGCACGAGCTGCCGGGCAAGCAGGGCCGCACCTACGTCGTGGAGCTGCCGCTGGACCCGGCGACGGCGCGCGAGGCCGCGGAGCGCGCGGCCGCTTCGGCGCGGGCGTCCGACCGACCCAAGGAGAACGACACGGCGATGCTGCCCGAGCTCCCGGGCCTGGGCGGACCGGTGGCGTCGCCCGCCAGGGGCACGTCGGGCGGAGGCGGAGCCTCGGTGCCGTCGGCACGACGCAGCGACGAGAGCATGGCGGGGACGACCCCGGCCGGCGGGACACCGGCTGCCGGGGGGTCCTTCGGAGGCCCGGGCGGAGCTGTGCCGCAGGCACAGGCACAGGCACAGGCACAGGCACAGGCACAGGCACAGGCACAGGCACAGGCACAGGCACAGGCCGAACGTACCCAGGACACTCCCGCCGAGGGCATCGACCGCTCGCGGCGGAGGCGGGCGCTGCCCGCACCGGAGGTCGTCCGGCCGCCTCGGGCGGTGACGGAGGCTCAGGAAGCGCAGGCCGCAGCGCAGCGGCGGGCACAGGTCCAGGTCCAAGCCCTGGGCCAGGTCCAGCCGCAGACACAGGGCCAGTCCTCGGGTGGCTTCCCGGGGCTGATCGGCGGCCCGGTGTACCCGGGGCTTGAGCATGCTCTGCCCCCGGCCGGGAGCAGGATCGGTACGACCCCTCCTGCCGGGGAGTCGCCGTCGCCGAGTGGTCGACGGCGACGCCTCGCGGTGCCGCCGGGTGACCAGCAGCCCGCGCGTCCGTTCGGCGACGGGCCGCTGGCGCTCGAGGCCGCGGGAAGCGACGGGCAGGGCGCCACTCCGGTGTCTGCGCCGGTGTCCGCTCCGGTGCCCGCGCAGCTGAACGGCATGGCGCAGGGACTGACGCACGGTCGTTCGCCTGGGCAGACACAGAGACAAGGCCAAGGCCAGAACCAGAACCAGGGGGCGGGCCAGGGGCAGGCACCGGCCGCCGGCTCCGGTCCGGCCGCGCTGCAGCCGGTGCCCGCGGCTCCCTTCGGCGGGCGCTTTGGACCCGACGGCGGGGGCGCGGCGGTGGAGCGTCAGAGCGCGCCCGCGAACGCTCCGGCCGGTGTCCCCGGCCAGGGCCGCGCGCTGGGCCCCGTCCCGGACGCCCTCGCGCTCGAGGCGGCCGACCCGGCGAACCGTGCGGACGACGACGCGCCTCCCGGCACCGAGAGCCGCCTGGAGTTCATCGCGGGGGCGGACTACCCGACGATGGTCGCGCCCGCCGCCGACGGACGACCGCGCCGGCTGCTGGTGTGGCCGGAGCCCGATCCTTCGACCCGTCAGGCGCTGCAGGACCGGGGCTACCGCCCGGTGATCGTCCGTACCCGCGAGGAGGTCGAGGGGCAGGTCGCGGGGTTCCCCGCCGCGCTGTTCGTGGACCCGCTGACCGGACCGATCACCCGCACCGCGCTGCAGTCGCTGCGCACCGCGGCCGGCGACGCCAACGTCCCGGTCCTGGTCACCGCAGGGCTGGGCCAGGCGACCCGGGAGGCCGCGTACGGAGCCGACCCGGCTGTGCTGCTGCGCGCGCTGGCACCGCGTGACAGCGAGCGGCACGCCCCCCGGGTGCTGCTGGTGGAGCAGGACCCGGACATCGCTGCGGCCTTCACCGCGACGCTGGAGCGGCGCGGCATGCACGTGGTGCACGCGACCAGCGAGAACGACGCCGTCGAGAAGGCGGGCAGCGTCCAGCCGAACCTGGTGGTGATGGATCTGATGCTGATCCGCCGCCGCCGGGTCGGCATCGTGGACTGGCTTCGCGACAGCAACCAGCTGCACCGCACGCCGCTGGTCGTCTACACCTCGGTGGACGGACCCGACCAGACCCACCGGCTGCGCTCCGGCGAGACGGTGCTGTTCCTCGCGGAGCGCTCGACCAGTGCTGAGGTGCAGAGCCGGATAGTGGACCTGCTGGGCAAGATCGGGTCGCTGGGTCAGTAGCCGAGCCCGGCCCAGGGCAGGGCAGTGCCCTGCGCAGGGTGCAACGAGTCGGGGCACCGCGGAGATTTCCGCAGTGCCCCGTTCCCCTGCTGTCGGACCCTTACCCCTGGGGGTAGGTGTACTGATAGCCGGACAGGTCGGCTATCACCGAGACCGGCTTGCCGCTGCCGTTGTAGATCTCGACGCAGCCGTCCGCACCGGTCTGGGTCTGCGTCATGTTCGCGACGGTCTGTCCGGCGATCCAGTTGATGCTGGACGTGCCGGGGCGAACGGCGCCGTCCGGGTAGGCGGTCAGCCAGCCGGATGCGGTGCCGCCGGTCACCGTCAGGTTGAGCGCCGCCGCGGAGATCCCTGCCGGGCCGGGGACGCAGACCTTCACCTGGTTGCCCGGCTGCAGTTGCCCGGCCGGGGCGCCGGTCCCGTTACGGGTGTCCAGCAGCCGGGTCGGGGCGGTGGTGACGAAGCCGGTCAGCGGGCCGGAGGTGGTCTGCGGCTGGTACAGGCCGGCGATGTCGACCACGAAGTCGGCCGCGTACGGGCTGCCGTTGTAGAGGGTGACCCTGCCCTGTGAGTCAGCGGTCACCGTCGTCAGGTTGGCCGCGGGGACGCCGGTCGACCAGTTCAGGTTGGACGAGCCGGGACGCGACGCACCGGCGGTGTAGACGGTGGCCCAGCCCTCGCCGCGCTCGTTCGTTGCCGTGACGTTGAGTTCGAGCGTGTCCGGCCCGGGCGCCGCCTGGAGGGCCGCGGGGAGCTGGATGGTGACCGAGCCGTGGCCGGGGACCTGCTGGCCGGACTGGCGGGTGTCCGCGATACGGGTCGGGGCGGTCGGCTGGTACTCGGTGCCGGTGGCGACCGTCTCCAGGGAGCCGAACACGTCCACGACCAGGTCGATCGGACCACTGGAACCGTTGTAGACGTCGACGTATCCGTCCGTCCCGTTGCGGACCGTCGCCTGGTTGGCGATGGTCTGCCCCGCGCCGAAGTTCACGTTCGACGCCGTGGGCTGGGAGCTTCCGTCCGGGTACGCGGTGACGAACCCGGCTGACTTGGCGTCGGTGACGGTGAGGTTGTACACCGCCGCCTCCTGGTTGCTGTTCGCCCAGGTCACCGGGATCCGGACCGTTCCGTGCGCGGGCACGCTGTCCAGCCCCTTCGTGCGGCTGTCGTACACCCGCACCGCGCCGACCTGGGACGGGATGTAGTCGAGGCCCACGACGGCGGCGGTGTGGGCGGTCACCGGGCGGCCGAGCAGATCGGTGCCCGTGAGGGTGACCTGGTACACGCCACTCTGGGTATAGCGGTGCGAGGAGGTGACGTTGGATCCCAGGGACCCGTCGCCGTAGTCCACGGTCAGATTGCTGTACTGCCAGTTGCCCGTGGTCGAGGTGATCCAGTAGTTCTCGTCGCCCGAGAAGTGCTGGCCCGTGGAGTCGCGGTACGGCCCGGCGTTCAGCACCGGTTGCTCAACGGTGGCCGGGAGCACGTTGACTGCGGAGTGGGTACTGACGGTGTAGCCGTCGGCATTGGCGACGGTGGTCGTCGTGACGAACTGCCCGACCTGCTGGTAGACGTGCGGGATCGTGGTGCCGGCGGCGGCCGACTGCGGTGCGGTCCCGTCGCCGAAATCAACAGTCACGGTGAGCGCCTCGCCCCAGTACGAGGTCGGTGCCGTCACGGGCTGCATGTCCAGGCTGGTGCCCGCCGCGACGTTCCGGGTGGAGGCCGCGGGGAAGTAGATGCGGTCCTGCACTTCGAGGGCCCCACGGTCGTAATACTTGTAGGTTCCCGCCCCGGTGTTGCTGTAGAAGGGGTCGTCCGCACGCGGATTGCCCAGGCGGTCTGTGCTCAACTCGCCCGGAGCGTCGGAGTTGGCGGAGTCGACCAGCGGGTCACCTATGACACCGTCGTGCGCCCCCTGGCCGGTGGCGCCGTTGAAGGCCGCAGCCGTGGTGTAGACGGTGCCGGCCCAGGAGTACAGGGGCTGGTTCGCCACGCTGTCCTGCATGGTGTTGTAGTCGGCCTGGACGTGGGGGGCCGCCGCCGCGGACACCGACAACGAGGATGCCGTGGTGGAACGGACCGCGTTGTTCTCGATCACGGCCGAGTCCGCACCGGTCAGGGATATGCCGACAACTCCGGGGGCGTAGACCGTGTTGCTGGTCACGTCCACGTTCGTAGCCCCGTCGATAAGGACGGGGGGCTGGACCGACGGGTAGCCGTAGCCGTTGAGCTGATTGGTCGTGATGACGACGTTCTGCGCCCCGGACCGGACATGCACCTGGTTCCCGGACCAGGGTCCGGAGACCAGCGAGCGCGAAAGGACAACGGACGAGGACGTGCCGTCGATGTCGAAGGCGTCCACCGGCTCCGTGCCCGCGTTCGAGAAGGCGGCGTTGACCTGGTCGAGCTTCACGTTCTGCGAACCGGACACGTCGACGGCGTCGTAGCCCGCGGTCGCCAGGACGTGGATGTTCCGGACCACCACATCGTGCACACCGGTCAGGCTCAGCGCAGCCGCGGCCCCGGCTTGGAGGCTGTCGCCGGCGCCGTCGATGGTGATCGGCGCGGCGGCGGTGCCGGAGTTCCGCAGCAACACCGACTCGTTGTACACGGCGGTGGTCGACTGCACGAGCTGGATGGTCTGCCCCGGCTGGACCGCGTTCGCGGCGGCTTGGAGGGTGCAGTAGGGCAGCGTTTGGCTGCCCGCGCCGACTGCGGTGTCGCTGCAGGTACCGGCCTTGTTCACGTACAGCGTGGCACCGGCGGTTCCGTCGGCGTGGACGACGGACGTTGTCAACCCGGTCATGGCCAGGGCCAGCACGGCGGGGACGGATGCGAGGTGTGCGCGTCGCACAGCTCCCCCTCACTAGAACGCGTCTTCGAGATGAAGGCGCGCCCGTGATGCTAGTGGTGCGCACAGAGGGAGAATCCGGCAGATCAACAGCAAGTGGGTCGGCCGGCCTGGCAATCGTTACGCACTCCTTATCGAGCCCCCTCCTTGCCGAGCACCATCACGTCCAGGGCCCCCTCGGCGACTTGGGAAGTGGCCACTCAACCGGACGTCGGAAGGGTCCCCTCGACGACATGGGCCTCGAGGCGGCAGAGTCGCCGCGCCCGAGGCCCATGGTTGCGAATGGTCAGCTGCCGATGGCGTCTCAGTCGTTCTGGTAGAACCCCAGCCCGTCCACAACGAGATCGATGCTGCCGGTGCCGGAATTCCACAGGTCCGTGATGCCGTTGGCCCCGGAGCCGGTCTGGACCAGGTTCGGAACGGTCTCACCGTGGAGCCAATTCAATGTGGAAACGAGCGGCCGGGTAGGCCAGACGGCCGTGTGGTCCTGGTACTGCGTCTCCGAGTTCGGGTCGGGGGAGACGGTGAGGTAGCCGGTGCCCTTGGTGTCCGTCACGGTGACGTTCAGAACGTATCCCGTGATGCCGGGCGGGTTCACTCCAAGAGGCATGTAGATGTAGTCCCCGCTGGGAAGCGGGCCTCCGCCCCAGGACGAGGAGCGCGTGTCCAGGAATCTCGTGGGACTGATCGGCAGGTAGGCGCTCTGGCCGCCGGCGCTGTAGTAGCCGACCACGTCCGCGACGATGTCGGTGGACTTGCCGCTGCCGTTGTAGATGCGGATCTTGCCGTCGGAGCCGACCGGTGCCACGACTGCGTTGGCGATGGTCTGGCCCGTCCGGTAGTTGATGTTGGAGACGACCGGCGTCTTCTCCCCGTCCGGGTAGACAGTGAGGAAGCCCGAACCCTGGGGGCCGGTGACCGTGACGTTGAGCGCCACAGCAGTGATTCCGGAGACAGGCAAGCTCCCGAGGTCGCCGCCGGAGACCTGAACCGCGATGGAGGTGTCTCCAGTGACCTGGCCCTTGGCCACGCCCGTGCCGTTGCGCGTGTCAACGAGGCGGGCGGGGTCGAGCGAGGTGTATCCGCTGGACGAGGACTGCGTGAAGTACCCGGCGATGTCGGCGATCAGGTCGACAGAGCCGGAACCGCCGTTGTACAGGTCGACATAGCCGTCGGCGCCGACCGGGACGACGACCAGATTGGGTACGGTCTGGCCTGTGACGAAGTTGAGGTTCGATGCGGTTGGCCGAGCGAAGCCGTCACCGTACGCCGTGATGTAGCCCGCACTCGTCGCGTCGGTGACGGTGACATTGAGGACCGCGGCGGTCACCGAAGGAGGGATGCTGCCGTTGCCTGCGACCCGAAGCCGGCTCGACGTGTGCGGTTGCACCTCAGCCTTCGGCGCGCCGGTGCCGTACCGGGTGTCCAACAGGCGAACCGGCCCGTACGCGGTGTAGTCGGACCCCGCCGTCTCCAGGGAGAGGCTGTTGGTCGCACTGTTGCCGTGGTTGTCGGTGACGCTGACGGTGACCACATAGGTCCCCAGACGGGCGTAGGTGTGGCTGACGTCCCTGGCGCCGCCGAGACTGCTGGCGGGTTCGCTTGCGGTCGTCCCGTCGCCCCAGGTAATGCTCACGGTGAGCGGGACCTGGGCAGTGATGCTGCCGCTCGTGACGGACGAGCTGAGTTGGATCCCGTAAGCGCTCGTGTCCAGAGCGCTGAGGGACAGAGCCAGGTCAGGGTCCTCTGACGCGTACTGCAACGCACCACGGCTGGTGTAGGGACTGTAGCCGTTGAAGTCGGAGCTCAGTGCGCCCGGTGCGCTGAGGTTCGCCGAAGCGTCAGCAGGCGATCCGGCCGTGAGCCACATGTCGGCGCAGACATTGGTGTAGTTCCTCGGGCAGTCCTGCGTGGCCTGCGTGGGATCAGCGGTGTCATGCGCCCCCTCAGAGGTGCCGCTCTGGAACGCGGCCAGCGTGGGGTAGGCAGTACCGGCCCAACTGTACGGGGAGGTTGCGTCGCTACCGTAGACATAGAAGTCGTTGTAGTCAGCCGTCGTGCCCGCGCTCGAACCAAGGGACACGGTCACGTCCGGTGCCCACGGCTTACCGTTGGCTACGCAGTAGGACTGGTATCCGCGCAACATGTAGTCCGTGGACGGGTTTGCATCCTCCAGAAGATTGTTCTCCACGTAGACGCCGGTCGAGGTGCCCTCGACGTCGACACCCGAGGCGCATCCGCGCTGGATGGTGTTGCCGGTGACGGTCAGGCCGTTCACTCCAGTAGCGGAGACACCGGTGGCAGCAAGAATGTCATCGGCGATGGTGATGCCGCTCGCCCCAGACGCAATGGAGATGCCACCGGAGCCCATGGGCAGCGTGCCGACATCCAGGCCGGTCCGGCTCACCGTGACCTTGCTGGACAAGCCATCGACGGTGAGGGCACCGGCCGGGCTGGCATAGGTGAAGACGTAGTCAGAGTCAAACGTGACCCCTGTGGAATTGACGACCTGAACGGCGGGCGCGCCGCTTGCCTGGAGCATCAGGTTGCTGACCGTCACATGGGAGGCGCCATCCAGGATCAGAGCGGGTTTGCCGTTCGCGGAGTTGGCTGCATCGATCCAGGCTTCGCCGCCGACACCCACGATCGAGAGGTCGGAAGTCCTGACCGTCACCGACTCCAGCGTGGAGTATCCCGAGGACACTACGTCGATGGTGTCGCCGGACACTGCCGCGTCCACTGCGGCCTGCACCGAGCAGAAAGGATCCGCCTGGGAGCCCGTCGCAGAAGCCGCGGAGCATGTGAATGAGTCGGTACTGGCATAGATCACCGTTCCCGTGCTCGCCGGGCGAACCGTCAGAGCAGGTACTCGGCGCGGCCCCCGCACACGAACCGACTTGCCGACAGGGCTGGTGAAGGTCCTGAGCTCCGGGGACGCGGCCTTGGCCAAGGTGGCGGTACTCGCAGAGCGGCCTCTGACGACCCTGTGCGACGAGTCAGCCGGATACGCCAAGCCAGGTATGAGAGCAATGCTGACGGCGAGTAGGCCAGCAGTCGCGATGAGACGGCGATTGAACACCGACCCCCACTTTTCTTCAATGGTGAACGGATGGCGCGCTCAGAGTACAGATCCGACGACGATCAAGAAAGGCATTGAGGAGCGCAGGCGGTCCAGCACCACGTTCTGCGAGCCGACTGGGACGGATGCGAGGTGTGCGCGTCGCACAGCTCCTCCTCACCAGAACGCGCCTTCGGGATGAAGGCGCGCCCGTGATGCGAGTGGTGCGCACGGAGGGAGAATCCGGCAGATCAACAGCAACTGGGTCGGCCGGCCTGGCAATCGTTACGCACTCCTTATCGAGACCCCTCCTTGCCGAGCACCGTCACGTTCAGGGCGCCCTCGGCGTACTTGGCGCGGATGACCTTCTTGTCGAACTTGCCGACGGAGGTCTTGGGCACGGACTGGACGATGGACCAGCGCTCCGGCAGCTGCCAGTGGGCGACCCGGGTCGCGAGAAACGCGCGGAGCTCGGCGAAGTCGGCCTTGGCGTCGGGGCGCAGCACCACCGTGGCCAGGGGACGCTCGCCCCACCTGTCGTCCGGGACGGCGACGACCGCGGCCTCCAGCACGTCCGGGTGGGCCATCAGCTCGTTCTCCAGCTCCACCGAGGAGATCCACTCACCGCCGGACTTGATGACGTCCTTGGCACGGTCGGTCAGTGTCAGGTAGCCGTCGGGGCTGATCGTGCCGACGTCGCCGGTGCGCAGCCAGCCGTCGTCGCTGAACTTGTCGCCGCCGGTCTCGGGCGGGTTGCCCGCCCCGCCGTAGTACGCCGCGGCGATCCACGGGCCGCGAACCTCGATCTCGCCGGCCGACTCGCCGTCGTGGGCCAGCGCGGTGCCGTCGGGGCCGATGATCCGGGCCTGGACGGAGGCGGGGAAGCGGCCCTGGCTGAGCCGGTAGGGCCAGGCCTGCTCGGCGGTGAGGCCGCCCGGCGGGAGTGCGACGCTGCCGAGCGGGGAGGTCTCGGTCATGCCCCAGGCGTGGATGACGTTGATGCCGTGGCGCTCCTCGAACGCCTTCATCAGCGCCGGCGGGCAGGCGGAGCCGCCGATGACGACGCGGCGCAGCGAGCTGGTGTCGTACTTCCCGGGGTTGTTGTCGAGCTCGTTGAGCAGACCGGTCCAGATGGTGGGGACGGCGGCGCTGAAGGTGGGGTGCTCGGCGCTGATCATCGCGGCAAGAGGCTCCGGCTGCAGGAAGCGGTCGGGCATCAGCAGCGAGGTGCCGACCATGAAGGCGGCGTAGGGGATGCCCCAAGCGTTCACATGGAACATCGGCACGACCGGCAGGACCTTGTCCGCGTCGTTCAGGGCGAAGCTCTCGGCGGAGACCACCTGCATGCAGTGCAGGTACATGGAGCGGTGGCTGTAGGCGACGCCCTTGGGATCGCCGGTGGTGCCGGAGGTGTAGCAGAGGGCGGCGGCGGTGCGCTCGTCCACGTCGGTCGGGAAGGGGAAGCTGGTGGGCCGGCCGGCGATCAGCTCCTCGTAGGAGTGGACGGTGCCGTTGAAGCCGTCCAGAGCCGACTGGTCGCCGGGTCCGACGACGACGATGTGACGCAGCGTCGGGCGGAGCTGCGGCAGCAGGGGCGCGAGCAGGGGCAGGATGCTGCCGTTGACGAGGATGGTGTGGTCGGCGGCGTGGTTGATGATGAAGGTGAGCTGCTGCGGAGGCAGCCGCAGGTTGAGAGTGTGCAGGACCGCACCCATCGAGGGGATGGCGAGGTATGCCTCCTGGTGCTCGGTGTTGTTCCACATCAGGGTGGCGACGCGCTGGTCGCCGGTGACACCGAGTTCGTCGCGCAGGGCGTGGGCGAGTTGCGCGGCACGGGCGCCGACCTCGGCGAAGCTGCGGGCGACCGCCTTCTCGCCGTCCCAGGTCGCCACGGTGGACGTGCCGTGGATGGAAGCTCCATGAGCGAGTATCCGGCCAACGGTGAGCGGGACGTCCTGCATCGTGCTGAGCACCTGGGTCCTCCTTGACCGGGGCCCGCTACCTGCGGGTAGCGGCGTCATTGAGTGGAGATTGTCGCGCTCGTGGGCCTTCGTGTCACCAGCCGCCGGGGGCCGGAGTCAGCGAACGGTCGGCGGACGATCGCCGGAAGGTCAGTGGACGATCGCGACGGGGGCGTCCACCGCGTTGCGATCGATGGTGAGTCTGACCCCGCCGTGGCTCTCCGAGGTGTTGCCGGTGAACTGGTGCACCCTGCGGTGCCAGGGCCACTGGCCGTGTCCCAGCGCCCGATAGCCGTCGGTGCTGGCGCGGTCGTCCCAGCGGGCGTACCAGACCACGTCCGGCAGAGCGCTGGGGAGGCGCCGGCGCAGGGCGACGGCGGCGAGGTCGGCGATGCCGGAGTCGGCGCTGCTGTAGAAGCCGGCCAGATATCCGGCGGAGCGGAGGGTCTGGGTCCAGGCCGAGGTGTACTGCAGCACGGCGAGGGTGCAGCCGGCGCCGTCGCGCGGGTAGGACTCCATGTCCAGGTAGACGGGGCTGCCGAGCTCCAGGCCCAGTGCGAGGGCGGAGCGGACCGCGTCACTGCCCTCGGCTACTCCCTGGGAAAGGGCGTGCCGGGGGTCGATTCTGGCGGCCGTGTGGCTGCCTCGCAGGCAGGGGGCCTGGGAGCCGACGTAGAGGGGGAGCAGCTGCCACCCCTGCGCGGCGGCGGAGTGGGTCCAGTCGGAGCTGAGCCGGGGCTGGGCGCAGCCGCGGTTGTTGCCGCCGATGTAGATGCCCATGGCGCCGTAGGGGGAACTGGACCGCCAGGTACGGAGGGCGTCCAGGCTGGGGGCGGAGCAGGTGTCGAACGCCTGGCCGGTGAAGATCTGCGGGGGGCGGACGTCGGCGTGACCGGTCAGATCCGTCAGATCGGTCAGATCCGTCAGATCCGTCAGATCCGTCAGGCCAGTCAAGTCCGTCTGGCTCGTCAGGTTCGTCTGGCTCGTCAGGTTCGTCTGGCTCGTCACCGCGCTGACGTCAGTCGCTTCGGCCAGATCGGCGAACGCCCCGGCGAAGGAATCATGGGACATCTCCTGGGACACGTCATCCGACCACTCGGCGAAACCCGACTCGAGGGCGGGAACGGTGAGCGGGAGTTCGGAGAGATCGGGCGCGCCCCAGGCCCATGCCCTGGACGGTTCCGCTGCTGCGTCGCTCCCGGCGGGGGCCTCGGCCGCGGGCCCAGTGGCGTGCGCCGCCCGAGGCGCCCAACGGAGGGCCGACCGCGGCGCCGAGGCGGAGGCGTGCGTGCCGCCGGCGAGGGTGGTGACCAGGCAGCCGAGGGTGAGGACGGTGGAGAGGACTACGGAGGAGGCGGAAGCGGAGGCGGCAGCGACTGCCGATCGGAGAGTAGTCACAAGCGATCGTGACCGAAATGCCTGATTTGGACCTATAAGCCACGCCACGGTAACGCGTTTGCCCCCCAAACAGTCCTTACGGCAGACTCACGTCATGTCCGCCACCGCGTCCGCCCCGCTCCCCGCAGCCACCGCCCCCGTCGAGGAGCACGGCGGCTGGACCCGAACCCGCGGTGGGCGTCGGGCAGCTGACGGGCCGCCACCTCCGGGTGCGAACGACCCGAACCCGCTGCGGCGCCTGGACTCGATCCCGGCGCCGCTCTTCTGTCTCGCCGCCATGTTCAGCGTGCAGACCGGCATCGCCCTGTCCACGCCGCTCTTCCGCACCCTGGGCGTCGCCGGCACGACCTCGCTCCGACTCGTCACCGCGTCGGTGCTGCTGCTCGCCTGCACCAGGCCCCGGCTGCGCGGACGCAGTCGCCACGACCTGCTCGCGGCAGTCCTCCTCGGCCTGGCCTCGGCCGGAATGACGCTGCTGTTCGCCGGTGCCGTGGACCGGCTGCCCATGGGCACGGCCGCGACCATCGAGTTCCTCGGGCCGCTCACGGTGGCGCTGTTGTTCTCCCGTCAGCTCGGCCATGTGCTGTGGGCCGTGCTTGCCGGAGCCGGAGTCGTTCTGCTGACCCTGGTCGGCGAGCAGCACGGATCGTCGCTCGACCCGCTCGGCCTGGCCTGCGCCTTCGGCGCGGCAGCCTGCCTGGGCGGGTACATCCTGCTCACCCAGCGGGTCGGTCGTGCCTTCGACGGGTTCGACGGGCTGGCGCTCTCGCTGACCGTCGCCGCGCTCGCCATCGCCCCGTTCGGCCTCGGCCAGGCCTGGCACGGGCTGAGCCTCAGCCCCCACCCATGGCTGCCGCTCGCTACCGTCGCCGGGGTGGCCCTGCTGTTCCCGGTCACCCCGTACCTGCTGGAGATGACGGCGCTACGCCGGCTGCCGGAGCGTGTGTTCAGCGTCTTCGCCAGCCTGGAACCGGCGGTGAGCGCGCTGATCGGGCTGCTGGTGCTGGGTCAGCTGCTCGGCGGCGTGCAGTTGCTCGGTATCGCCTGCGTCATCGCGGCGAGCGCCGGAGCCACCCTCACCGGGCGTCCGGCACCCCGTCCGGCACCGCATCCGGCACCGCATCCGGACCAGGCGGAGCGACCGGACCCGGCGGAATGATCGGTTTCAGGTGGGCGGCCCAGGTGTTCTCCATCCGGAACCCGATCCGCTCGTAGATCCCCGGCGGTCTCACCTCCGGCCCAGGACCAGACCCGATGTCGGCACCCCTGTACCGGCGGTGACCAGGACGTTCGATGCGTCCGCTATCTGGTTGACCGAGCTTCCGCGCAGCTGGCGCACGGCCTCCGCGATGCCGTTCATGCCGTGCAGATACGCCTCGCCGAGCTGGCCGCCGTGAGTGTTGACGGGCAGCCGCCCGCCCAGTTCCAACCCGCCGTCGGCGGCGAAGTCGGCGGCCTCACCGGGGCCGCAGAAGCCGAACTCCTCCAGCTGCATCAGCACGAAGGGGGTGAAGTGGTCGTACAGCACGGCGGTGTCGATGTCCGCCGGAGTGAGCCCGCTGGTGCGCCACAGCTGGCGGGCGACCACGCCCATCTCCGGCAGGCCGGTGAGATCGTCCCGATAGAAGCTGGTCATCGCCTCCTGGGCGCGGCCCGCCCCCTGCGCTGCGGCGCTGATGACAGCCGGTGGCTGCGGGAGGTCGCGGGCGCGTTCCGCGCTGGTGACGACGAGGGCCTGCCCGCCGTCCGTCTCCTGGCAGCAGTCGAGCAGGCGCAGCGGCTCGACGATCCAGCGGGAGGCGGCGTGGTCGGCGAGGGTGATCGGGCGCTCGTGGAAGTACGCGGCGGGGTTGGTCGCGGCGTGGCGGCGGTCGGCCACCGCCACGGGGCCGAAGGCGTCCGGGGTGAGTCCGTAGGTGTGGAGGTAGCGCTGGGCATGCAGGGCGACCCAGGAGGCGGGGGTGAGCAGCCCGTAGGGCATGGTCCAGCCCATGGCGACGCCCTCGGCCGACGGGCGGCGGTCCGTCAGGCCGGAGCCGAAGCGGTGCTGGGAGCGCTCGTTGAAGGCGCGGTAGCAGACGACGACGTCGGCGATTCCGGCCGCCACGGCGAGCGCGGCCTGCTGGACGGTCGCGCAGGCGGCGCCGCCGCCGTAGTGGACCCGGGAGAAGAAGCTGAGCTCGCCGATCCCGGCGGCCTGGGCGACGGTGATCTCCGGGCTGGTGTCCATGGTGAAGGTGACGAGCCCGTCCACATCCTGTGGACGGAGCCCGGCGTCGTCCAGCGCGGCGTGGACCGCCTCGACGGCGAGTGTGAGCTCGCTGCGGCCGGAGTCCTTGGAGAACTCGGTCGCGCCGATGCCGACGATGGCGGCGCGGCCGCCGAGGGTGTCGGCGCGGTTGAGGCTCATGCGTCGCGTCCTGACCGGGTTCGGGCGGTGGCGGGCATGGTGTCGGGCGGGGTGGTGGGAGGGGTGTCGGGCATGGTGTCCGGCGGGGTTCGAGGCGTGGTGAGGCGGACGGTGGCGGTGACGTGGCTGCCCCGATGGGTGCGTCCGGTGACGGCGAGGGTGAGCCGGTCTCCGTCGCGGCCGGTCACGCGCTCGGTCATCCGGCCGGTGAAGCGCAGCTCGTCGCCGGGGTGGGCGGGGACGCCGAGGCGGACGGCGATGCCGGTGAGGGTGGCCTGCGGTCCGGCCCAGTCGGTGACGTAGCGGCCGACAAGTCCGTTGCTGGTGAGGATGTTCATGAAGATGTCGGGTGCGCCCTTGATGCGGGCGAGTTCGGCGTCGTGGTGGACGTCCTGGTAGTCGCGCGAGGCGATGGCGCCCGCGACGATCAGCGTGCGGGTGACCGGGATGCGCAGCTCGGGGAGGTCGTCGGGGGTCGCCGGCCGGAACAGTGGCAGGGTCAGCTCGTTGTCGCAGCGTTCGAACACCAGGCGGACCGGCAGGCCGATCCTGACCTCTGCCGGGGGCACGTCGACGATGTTGCTGACGATCCGTACGCCCTCGGCGAGTTCCACCAGCGCGACTGAGTAGGGGGCCTGGAAGGCGGCGGGCAGCGGGTGGTGCACGGTGACGTGCGAGTAGACCGTGCCCTGGCCGCCCGCCGCCTCCGCCGTCCACTCCGCGGAGCCGCAGGCGTTGCAGCCGGGCAGCCAGGGGAAGCGCCGGGTGCCGCATTCCGTGCAGCGCTGGTAGCGCAGCTCGCCTGCGGCGACCCCGGCCCAGAAGCCCTCGTTGTCCCGGTTGACCACCGGGCGCGGACGCAGTCCGGGCCGCCGCCCGGGCTGGGCCTTCGGTTCCGCCGCCGAGTCCGCCTGCGGCACCCCCGCCTGCGCCGGGCGGAACTTGAGGATGCGAAACCGGTGGGTGGCGACGGGCACCGCCTCCTCGGGCTTCTCGCCCGCGGCTTCGTCGTACGCGCGCAGGTCTGTGCGCGTGGTGACGAAGTGCCCGACGCCCAGCGCGGTCGTCTTCCGCGCCGAGACGGATTCGATCTCGGCGTCGAAGAGCACCCGTTGGCCGGGGCGCAGCGGGCGGAGGTACTCCTGCTCGCAGTCGGTGGCGACGACCGAGCCGTACCCGGCGGCGTCGAGGCGCGCGAGCAGCGCGTCATAGGCGCTGCTGCGCGCGGTCCGGGCCGCGCCGCCATCGCCTCGACCGGCACCGCGTCCAGCTCCCGGCCCGGGAGCGAGATCGAGTTCGAGACCGAGACCGGCCATGATCCAGGCCTGGAGCATCGCTGGGGGCGCGACGGCGTCCGACCCGGTGTAGGCGGGGTTCCCGTCGCCCATCGCCTCGCACCAGTGGCGGATCATCGGCGCGTTGACGGGGTCCAGTGCCCGGCCCCCGACTGCGGCGGGCCGGCCTGCGTACGCCTGGAGTTCGGCGGGGTCGAGCTGGGTTGCCTCGGTCACGAATCTGACTGTGCGTCAGATATCGCCACGGCGTCAAGAGTGCCGGCAGGCGTCAGCCCCGGGGGCGTGGCACCGACCCTGGGGCTGACGTCGCGATCGCGTGGCGCGCTTCGCTGTTCTCCTTGGGACCTAGAAGAAGATCCGCACGTCGCTGTTGGACTGGCTGCTGTAGACGGTGCCGGAGTTGCCCTTCACCCCGAGGGTGTTGTTGGCGTTGGAAGCGCCGGAGCCGGTCGCGGTCTGCTGGGTCCAGTTGGAGTTGCCGTCGAGCCACCCGGAGAGATTGCCGCTGCCGGTGTCGGACACGATGCTGCTGGCGGAGTGGTCACCCGCGAAGGAACCGTTGTCTGCGGAGGCCGCGCCAGCTCCGGCGAGCAGCAGGAGGGCGGCGATCGGGGCGGCGGCGAGAGCGATGCGGATACGGGACATGTGGTCCTCCAGAAAATGGAAGTCGAACAATGGTTGGGCAGAAGCACCTGGCCGGATGCGGCCTGCCCGGCCTGCGACGTCGCACCGCAAGACTTGCTCAATGAATCGACAAATATCCGCCCTTGCCGGGAGCATTCGCCCATAAGCGTGACATCGGAGCAAGGCCGACCTCATCGGCATGGCAGCGGGGAGAATCGATTCTTCTATGCAGCAGCAACGCTGTGGACGCCATTGCGCACCCCCTGGGCCCGTTGGGGGCTCACGAACCGCAAGTACCGCGCGCCCCGGGCGCGCGGCGGTCACCCTCACTCCAATCCGCCGACATGTCGCACAACTGTGGCGGGTGGCGGAACGCGACGGGCCGGTTCAGGCGACGCCTCGGGGGCGGAACTGGATGCTGATGCGGGGGCCGGCCGGCCTGGAGGTCTTGGGGACGGCGTGGTCGAAGGTGCGCTGACAGGAGCCGCCCATAACGAGCAGGTCGCCGTGGCCCAGGGCCCGGCGCAGCGACGGCGCGCCACCGCCGCGGGGACGCAGCAGCAGGGAGCGGGGTTCGCCGACGGAGAGGATGGCGACCATGGTGTCCTCGTCCGCGCCGCGGCCGATCCGGTCACCGTGCCAGGCGACGCTGTCGCGGCCGTCGCGGTAGTAGCAGAGCCCCGCCGTGCGGAAGGGCTCGCCCAGTTCGGCGCCGTAGTGCGCGTTCAGAGCCGCGCGCGCCTCGGCAAGCACCGGGTGAGGCAGGGGATCGTCCACCCCGAAGTAGGCCAGCAGTCGCGGAACGCTGACGACGCGCTCGTACATCTGCCGTTGTTCGGCGTGCCATGGCACCGACTCGGCCAGGAACTCGAACAGGGTGTCCGCGCCTGACAGCCAGCCCGGCAGAACGTCGATCCACGCACCCCGGGCGAGCGCGGTGCGCCGCAGCCCGGTGAGACTGCCCACGCCGACCGTGTCGGCCCCGGAGAAGAGGGATCCCTGGAGAGCTGGTGTCATCACCCCAGCGTACGCCGTGTTCGAATGTATATTCGAGTGAACTCCGCGTCGAACCGCACACCCCGCCTTACGCGGCTCAGTAACCGGCCGGGCGCACCAGTCCCGTCTCGTAGGCGAAGACCGCCGCCTGGGTCCGGTCGCGCAGGCCCAGCTTGACCAGGATCCGGCTCACATGGGTCTTCACGGTCTGTTCCGCGACGATCAGCTGCCTGGCTATCTCGGTGTTCGACAGGCCCTGCGCGATCAGGGACAGCACCTCGGTCTCGCGTTCCGTCAGGTCGCCCACCCGGTCCTTGAGCGGTGCGCGGAGGGCGCCGGTCATGCGGGAGAACTCGGAGATGAGGCGCTTGGTGATGTTCGGGGCGAGCAGCGCGTCCCCGGCCGCCACCACCCGCACCGCCTGCGCGAGCTCCGCGGCTGAGGCGTCCTTCAGCAGGAACCCGGACGCGCCCGCGCGAAGCGCCTCGTAGACGTACTCGTCGAGGTCGAAGGTGGTCAGCACGAGCACCTTGACCGTGGCCTCGGGCGGCTGGGTGACGCGCCGGGTGGCCTCGATGCCGCCGAGTTCGGGCATCCGGATGTCCATCAGAACCACGTCGGGTGCGAGTTCGGCGACCTTCGCCACTGCGTCCAGACCGTCCACGGCCTGGCCGACGACCTCGATGTCCGGTTCGGCGTTCAGCAGCACCGTGAACCCCTGACGGACCATCATCTGGTCGTCGGCGATCACCACTCGGATCGTCATGCGCTGTCCTCCAGGGGAAGCACGGCCACGACTTCGTAGCCGCCGTCGGGGGTGGAACCGGTGGCCAGTTCGCCGCCCAGCATCGCGGTGCGCTCCCGCATGCCCAGCAGACCGTGGCCGGCGCCCGGCGAGGGCGCGGCGGGGCTGTCCGGCGCGGTGTTGGTGACCCGGACCGTCAGGCTGGCCGGCTGGTGGGCGACCAGCACGCGGACCGCCGCGCCGGGAGCGTGTCTGATGGCGTTGCTGAGCGCCTCCTGCACGATGCGGAACGCCGACAGCTCGACTCCGGGCGACAGCGGGCGCGGCACGCCGGTGGTCTCGACGGTGACCGTGAGACCGGCGCCGCGGACATTGCCGACCAGCTCGTCCAGGCGGTCGAGGGTGGGCTGGGGGGCGTTCCTGGCCCCCTCGGCCACGGGGTCCTCCGAGCGCAGTACGCCCAGCACCCGGCGCAGCTCGGTGAGCGCTTCGACCGCGTTCTGACGGATCCCGGCGAGGTTTTCCATCAGCTCCTCCGACGGGTCCTCGACCAGGTGCGGAGCGACCTGCGCCTGGATGGAGATCACCGACATGTGGTGGGCGACCACGTCGTGCAGCTCACGGGCGATCCGGTTGCGCTCCTCCAGGAGGGTGCGCCGGGCCCGCTCCTCGGCGGTGATCTCCTCCTGCACGACCAGTTGGGAGCGGGCCACCCGGCGGCCACGCAGCGAGGCGCCGACCACCACGGCGATCGCGAAGATCGCGTAGGAGCGACTGGCGTCGGGGTTGGGCCCGAGCGGCAGGAACGTGTCGCAGAGCAGCCCCACCAGGATGCTGATCGCCAGCGTCTCGGCCACGATCCGGAGCCGGACCCGCAGCGCCAGCAGGAACAGCACCACGGTCTGCACCGCCATCCCGGCCGTGACCACGGGAAACAGCGTGACTACCGCGCCCTGGCCGTCCGCGAACAGCGCGACCAGGACCGGGACGGCCGTCGACGCCCACCAGGCCGGGACCGGGCGGTAGAGCACCACGACCACCGCCGCCGACTGGATCCCGGCGAGCAGGATGCCGACCTGCAGGCCCATTTGGTAGCGGAAGGCGTACTCGTTCGCGTTGATGACGAGCATGACCACCGCGAAGATCGTCAGCGGCACGGTGAGCGCCGGCCGGTAGTCGGCCGGCTGCCGCGACTGCCCCGAGCGCGGCACCGGGTCCGTCGCCGTGGTCACCAGGTCCTCGCGCAGGATGCGCGGAACCGCTCTGAGGAACGCCTCCAACCGCTTCGCGGCGTCCTCGCGCTTCACAAGATCGATCTTAGGCACCCCGCACCACCGTCGAACGGGCGGGGCGACCCTCGCGGACCACGATGCCGTGGCTCCGCCTCCCCTGTTCGTACGTTCGGAACGCCGCCCAGCACACCAGCAGCGCCACCGCGAAAACCGGCAGCCAGGCCAGTCGGGCGAGCACCCAACCCGCACCGTCGGGCACGGTGTGCAGGCCGGGCAGCGGGCGGCCGGCGAGCAGTCCGACGGCCATGACCGCGATCATCGCGGTCTGGTGCCAGAGGAAGATCGTCATCGCGGAGAGGTTGACCAGCGCCACTGCGGCCCAGACGGCGGGCCGCTTCAGTACCCGACGCAGCGGGCCGAGCAGCAGCAACGCCGCTCCGCACTGGGCCAGACCGAAGGTTACCGCTGCGAGGGTGGGCGGGTTGAGGTTGGAGATCCCGGCTCCGGGCACCCCGACCATGGAGGCCGGGTAGCCGGCGAACAGGACCAGCAGGGTCGTCGCGGCGGCCCCGCCGAGCAGCAGTACCCACCCGGTGGTACGTCCCTTCAGGCCGCCCCGGGCCCAGGTCGCGCCCAGGCAGTAGGGCACCATCCAGCCCGCCGCCAGATTGATCCAGCCGATCCAGGCGGGTCCGCCGAGGCCAAACCGGAACAGGTCCACGTACAGCACCACGGCGAACGGCCACAGCGGATGCACCCTGGTGATCAGCGGGGTCGCCGCCGTCAGCGCCGCGAAGACCAGCAGGAACCAGAGCGGCGACAGGACGAGTTTGACGAGGGTGTGCACCGTCTCGAACCCCACCCCCGACGCCAGCATCGCGCCCGCCGCCACCGCCCACACCACCAGCACGGCGGCGACCGGCCGGAACAATCGAGCCATCCGGACGCCGAGCCACTGCCGGTACGTCGTACCCCGGGCACGGGCCGAAGCATAGCTGGTGGCGCCCACCTGCCCGCCCACCAGGAAGAACACCGCCAGAGTCTGGAACAACCAGGAGATCGGGGCCAGTTGGGGCATGTGCTGGAGCGGGCTGGCACCGTGCAGGGTGCCGCTGTCGGCGACCAGGGCGGTCACCAGCCAGTGGCCGAGCACCACGCCGAGGATGGCGAGGGCACGCAGCGCGTCGACGGCGCGGTCCCGGTCGGGCGGGGTCACGGAGTCGATCCGCGTCACCACCTCTCGTACGGACGACTTACGCATGGCGGGCCTCCTGCACGGTCGGGACGGTCTCTCCGGAGACGATCCGGGCGATGTTCTTCAGGGACACGGAGCCGGGCTTCAGATAGTCGCTGTGGCCGCCGCCGCCCGCCGCGAAGACCCGGGCACCGAACGTCGGCGAGACCGGGTCGACCCCGAACCCGACGGTGACAAAGGGGAGTTGAAGGACCACATGCGGCACGTCGGCGATCCAGTCGTCGGCGCCCCGGCCCGCCCAGACGGTGGCCCGGGTGTGCAGGCCGGCCACGTCCTCGGCGCCGGTGCCGATGCCGGGGCTGCCGTAGAGGATGATGTCCGCGACATCGAGGCCGCTCGCCGCCCGGGCGCAGACCACGGACCCGTACGAGTGGCACAGCAGCGAGATCCGGACCGCGGGCTTGAGCGCCACGAGCTCCTGTACGAACCGCTGGAGCAGAGGCGCCGCCTGGTCCGCCCGGCCGGAGGTCAGTACCTCCGGGCTGACCGTGGCCGGCGTCTCGTACCCGAGCCAGGCGACGACGGCGGACCGCGGGCCCAACTGCTGCTCCAGCGCCACGGCGTCGGCCCGGAAGCGCTCGTAGGTGTCGAGGCTGGTGTCCGAGCCCGGAACGAGGACGGCTACCCGGTCGGCGCGGGAAAGGTCGCCCAGGACCTCGACCGTTCGGCCGCCGTCCCGCCCGTCGAAGGAGAGGAAATGGTGCGCCGGGTCCGCCAGGGTGCGCAGTTCGGCAGCCCGGGCGTGGTCGCCGTACTCGGCCGCCATCCGCTCGGCCGCCAGGATGCCGTCGCGGCCGGCGGCGTACCGCGCGTCGAGGGCGGCAGGCGTCGCAGTGCGCATCGCGGTGAGAGCGGCCGGGGCAGGCGCGGGAACAGCCGCGGGGCGCGCAGCGCCCGACACCGGCACCGCCACCGATGCGGCGACGAGCGCGGCGAGCAGGGTGCGGCGCAGGCTGCTGCTGCGCAGCCGCAGGCGGGACGCCATGGGGACGGTCCTTCCGTACCGGAGGTGTGTCGTGCTTCCGGTGACGAAGCTATGGATCGCGTCCGGTGGTCGGCGTCCCGCCGGGGAGTGCACCTTCCGGGTAGCTCCGAAGTACTACGGGTACGGGCAGGGCCCCCGCTTCCGTCAAGCGCAGGGCGCAGTGCGGAAATATGATGCAGGTGGGGTCCAGTGACCTTGAGGCGGACCTTGAGGCGTAAGCCGTCTGCGTAACGTCGCGCAGCGGCCCGTGACCCGACGCACCTCGGAGGGTCGATGACCCGGCGCCGTCCCACCCGGCCCGTGAGTGCCGACGACCTGCTGACCGAGCTCGGGCGGCTCACCGCGCAGGCGCTGGAGCGAGCGGAGCTGCAGCAGGCCAGGGTCGAACTGGCAGAGGCGCTGCAGCGTGAGCTGCTCCCGGCGGCACTGCCGGAGCTTCCGGGGCTGCACATAGCGGCCCGGTACTCACCCGCCCGGCACGGCCTGGACATCGGTGGCGACTGGTACGACGGGTTCTGGCTGCCCGACGGGTCCCTCGCGTTCTCCATCGGCGACGTGCAGGGGCACGACGTCGAGGCGGCTGCCTTCATGGGCCAGGTGCGGATCGGTCTGCGGGCGGTGGCCGCCGGCACCGCGGACCCGGGCGAGGTGCTGAGCCGGGCCAATGACCTGCTGATGTCGATGGACTGCGCCCTGTTCGCGACCTGCAGCTTTCTCCGCTTCGACCCGGCCAGCTGGGAGCTGGCCGGCGCTCGGGCCGGCCACGTTCCCTCGGTCTGGGCCACCGCGGACGGCGCCTACGGTGTCACCGCGAGCGAAGGCGGCCTGCCCCTCGGCGTCCTCTCCGGCGAGGTCTACCCGGTGACCCGCCGCCTGCTGCCGACGGCGGGAGCGTTCGTCCTGCTCACGGACGGAGTGATCGAAGGGCCGTCCTTCCCGATCGAGGCCGGACTGGAGCAGGTGACGCGGGTGGTCCGGGCGGGGGTCGGAGCCGATCCCGGCGAGCTGGCCGCCGAGGTCATCAAGCTCGCCGACCTGACCGGTCACACGGACGACGCCGCGGTGCTCGTCCTCCGCCACGACGGGCCGGGCGGCGGGACCGGGTGACATCAGCGGCTCGGCTACGCGTGTCACGGCAGGCGGGCGGCCGGGGAACGTTGTCTGATGGCTGTTGTGGTGCACAACGAGGAACTCCGGCGTTCCACCGCAGCAGGCCTTCGGATCCTCGCCGTCGCCGCCGCCTACTTCGCGGCCGGACGCATCGGACTGCTGGAACAGGTGGTCATCGGCGGCGCGAAGGTCACGCCCCTCTGGCCGCCCACGGGTATCGCCCTGACCTGCCTGCTGCTCATGGGCATCGGGATCTGGCCGGGGATCGCACTCGGCACGTTCCTCGTCATCGCGACGATCGGGCCGCTGAACCCCGCGTCCGCCGGGATCATCGCCGGGAACACCCTCGCTCCCGTATGCGCCGCTCTGATACTCCTGCGTGTGGGCTTCCACGTCGAACTGGACCGCCTGAAGGACGGGCTGGCCCTGGTGTTCCTGGGCGCGTTCGCCGGGATGCTGATCAGCTCGACCGTGGGTAGCGTCGCGCTGGTGCTGGACGGCGCACTGCCGCTGAGCGGGTTCTGGTCCACCTGGTCGTCGTGGTGGACGGGCGACGCGATGGGCGTGCTCGTGGTCGCGCCGCTGCTGCTGGGCATCCGCGCGGCCGCATTGCCCCGGAACACCAGCCCGTACCAGTGGATCGAGCCGGCGGCGCTGCTGATCAGCACCGTTGTGGTCACGCTCGCCGTCACCAGGAGTTCACTCAGCCTGCTGTTCCTGGTCTTCCCGTTGCTCATCTGGGCGGCGTTGCGCTTTCAGCTGGCCGGCGCCGCGCCGTGCGTTCTGCTCGTATCAGTGCTCTCGGTGGTGGCGGCGACCAATCACACCGGCCCTTTCGCGCACCACAGCATCTTCGCGATCATGGTCACCCTGCAGGCTCTCAACGGTGCCGCGGCCCTGACCACGCTGCTGCTGGCAGCCGTCGTAGCGGAACGGGAAAGCACCTACCGGAAGATCGAACAGGCCTGCATCGGGCTGTCCGAGGTGGTGGCCCGCCTCGCGCCGGGCGAGACGACGCACCGCTGGCCACCGGAGGAGGGCACCCGATGGAGCGGCGACTAGCGGGCGCAGGGGCGAGGCCTGGCGGAGTTTCCGGCTGCCCCGGCACCTCTCATCAGCCGGCGTAGGCCTTCTGAAGTGCGGCGATGTCGAGCTTGGTCATCGAGAGCATCGCCGCGGTGGCCCGCGCTGCCTTCTCCCGATCCGGGTCACTGAGCATGTCGACGAGCACGGCGGGAACGACCTGCCAGGACAGGCCGTACCTGTCCTTCAGCCAGCCGCAGGCGACTTCCTGGCCGCCCTCGGAGAGCTTGCTCCAGTAGTAGTCCACCTCGTCCTGGTCCTCGCAGTGGATCTGGAACGAGATGGACTCGTTGAACGTGAACTGCGGCCCGCCGTTCACCGCGACGAACCTCTGCCCGTTGACCTCGAAGTCGACGGTCACAACCGATCCGGCGGGCCCCGGGCCGGCCTCGGTGTAGCGGCTGACCCGTCCCATCCGCGAGTTCTTGAAGATCGAGGTGTAGTAGTTCGCCGCCTCCTCGGCCTTCCCGTCGAACCACAGGCAAGTGGTGAAGCCGTCGCTGCTCATCGGTACCTCCCGGGATCTGCTGCGTCTCCACCTGAAGAGACTGATCTGGTGCCGGAAACTCATCGCCGGCCGCCCGGCCGCGGAACTCCGTCGGCCGCCCGGCTGCGGCGCGGCCGCCGCGCGGCGCCAGCTCCAGCATCGCGCCCACCCTCGGCCGCCGCGACCGGTTCCACGCCCGGCCAGCCGTTGGCGCTGTTCGGCGCAGGTTCCTATCGGGCGAAATACCCTTCGAGGTCGGCGAAGAGATCGAGTTCGCCGTCGGCGTTGTAGAAGTCGACATAGCCTGCGCTACGACCGGAGAACGGACGCCCCACCGGGACCATCACGAGGTTGGGACGGGTGGTGCCGGGCACCGGGTTGAGGTTCGAGGCAGAGGAGGCATAGATCCACGGAGCCGGCCAGGCGGTGACCCAGGTGCCGGTCGACGGCTTGCTCGCGGTCAGGTTGACCACGACGGCCGACGCGTTGCCGGGGACCCCGTGGGTCCCGTTGAACTGGATGTCGAGGTAGGAGTCGAAGCCGAGGCGCTGCTTGGGGACGCCGACGCCGTAGCGGGTGTCGAAGACACGGGTCGGGTTGACGGGGATGTAGGGGGCGGCCTGGCCGGAGTCGCTGTCGGTGTAGTAGCCCTCGATGTCGGCGAGCAGGTCGACATGGCCGTGAGCGTTGTACAACGTCACGGTCCCGTCCGGGGCGACAGGCACGGTCACCAGGTTGGGCGTCGTCTGCCCGGCCCGGAAGTTGAGATTCGACGCGTTGGGCACGCTGCTGTGGCCCGGGTAGACGGCGACCCAGCTGTCGGCGTCACCGCCTGTCGCTGTGATGTTCAGGACGACGGCCCTGACTCCCGGGTACGTGCTCGTCGGCAGGTGCAGGGTCAGGGTGCCGGCGGGGCCGACCTTGGCGCGCGGCGTCCCGGTGCCGGAGCGGGTGTCCAGGACGCGGGCCGGGGTGACGGGCTGGTAGTAGCCCTGTGCGGCGGAAGAATAGGTGCTTGTGTAGTACCCCTGGACGTCGGCGACCAGGTCCGTGGATCCGGCGGCGTTGTAGAGGTCGACGTAGCCGTCGTTGCCCACGGGTACGGTCACCAGGTTGGGCGTGGTCTGCCCGGCCTGGAAGTTGAGATTCGACGCGTTGGGGCGGGCAATGCCTTCCGGGTAGGCCGCGACCCAGCTGTCGGCGCTGGCGCCGGTGGCGGTGACGTTCATGGTGACCGCCGTGACGGCGGACTTCGGCAGACCGTTGGTGCCCTCGATCCGCACCCGCACCGTGTGACCGGGACCGACCTGGGCGCGCGCGGCGCCGACGCCGGAACGGGTGTCCAGGACGCGAGTTGGCGTGACCGGTACGAATGCCTCGCCGACAGCGAGGTCGCAAGCACTGGTGGCCTGCTCGCCGCGGACGTCGGTGACCTTCAGAGTGGCCGTGTAGGAGCCGGGGCTCTGGTAGCGGTAGGTCAGTGTGATCGTTCCGGCGGCACTGATCGTCGCCGGCTGCGGCCCGCTGCCGTCACCGGGGTCGACCGTCGCGGAGGTCACCGGCCACTCGGTCGTACCCGTGAACTTCTCCGCCTGCGGCGCGGTGGCGCCGGCCAGGCCGGAGGTCAGGGTGGCGGTCAGCGGCGGGGCCGCCATGACTGTGAGGCTCGTCGAGCGACTCGTGGAGTAGCCGGACGGAAGGGTCGCAGTGACCGTCAGCGTCTGACGTCCGGGGGTGGCGTTCTCGAAAGAGTGAACGATCGAGGGGGAGGAGCTGACTCCCGTCGTCCCGTCGCCGAAGTCGAAGGAGTAGCTCGCGGACGTGCCCCAGGGATTGGTCGTGGGCACGGTGACGGTGACCGGCACCGGGTCTGCGGTCACGGCCATCGGCTGGATGGGGTCCAGCGTGAAGGGATCGTGGAACTCGTAGGCGCCGCGGTCGTAAGTACCGCTCCCGGTCCCGGTGTTCGCGACGCCGGGGTCATCGATCCGGGGGTACTCGGTGATGTCCGTCGTCGTTTCGCCGGGGGCGCCGGCGTCGGCGGAGTCGATGGCGGGCGAGCCGGCGGCGAGTACGGGGTTCCGGTCCGATGCGAGCCCGGGGTCGCCCACGATGTCGTGGAGCCCCTGCCCCACAGCGGTGTCGAGCCCGGCCGCTGTCGGGTAGGGGACACCGGCCCAGGAATACGCCGTGACGGGAGAGGGCGGCGTGCCGATGAGGTTGTAGTCGGCCTTCGTGCCCTGTGCCGAACCGGCGGAGACGGAGAGTTCTGCTCCGGTCGGCAGCGGCTTCGTCCTGCAGGACGTGCCCAGGGACAGGACGTTGTTCTCGACGGTGGATCCGGTCGAGGCCCCGGCCAGGGAGATGCCCGAGAGGCAGGCGTCGAGGACGGTGTTGCCGGTGATCACAGTGCCGGGGGCGTCCGTCGCCGTGACGCCGGCGGACTGCTCCATGATGACGCTTCCGTTCACCGTGGTGCCGGTGACGCCGCCAGAGATGGAAACGCCGGACCCGTTGAAATACTGGACCCAGATGTGGGTAAGGCTGATGCTGTCGCTGGAGCCGCTCACATCGATGCCCGGGGCGACGGAACCCGCGAGTTCGAGGCTGGTGAGGATGCTCTCACGCACGGCGATGCGAGAGGAGTCCTGAATCGTCACCGCGCTGTCTCTGGTCTGCAGGTTGAAGCCCTGAATGGCGACATCGTGAACGCCCTTGACGACGAAGGCGTGCGCACCGAGCCGGTTCACCAGCGTCGCGCTGTTGGCGGGGCCGTGGGCCTCGCCGTTGTCACCGGCAATGGTGATCGGCTCGGTCGACGTTCCGGAGTGGGTGACGTCCACCTCACCGCGGTAGAAGCCGGGCGCGACGAGAACGGTCTGGCCAGGCTGTGCCACATTCACGGCTGGCTGGATGGTGCAGTACGGAACGTCCTGCGTTCCCGCGGCAGTTGCGGTGTCGGAGCAGTTTGACGCGCGGACGTTGACATAGATCGTGGAGCCGGAAGCGGACACCGGCGTCGGAGCGGCTGCGGTGGGCAGAACGAGCCCCGCCGTGATGGCGAAGGCGCCGAGCCCCGACATGCGCTTTGCGCGCATTCTTTCCCCCCGGGGGAAGAGTGGTAAGGCGGAGACCAGCTGATGTACTGGGTCTCGACGCCCTGAACAGCGTGATTGTTCCGTAGGGGAACAGACATGCGCCAGGAGGAATTGCTCAGGGCTGCCGCACAAGGATGCTTATGTCGGAATCGCGCAAGGTAACGGATCAACCGATGCGGGTGGGCGCAGCCAACACGGCTGCCGGAGGGGGATGTCGATGAGCACATGGAGCCGCGCGCTCGACGCAGCGGGAATTGACGATCCGGGGTTGCGTGCGGACTACGGCCTGCAGCGGTCGCTGGTCGCCCGGTACAAACGCGAAGCCTGCGTCGCGGCGCTGCTGCTTCTGCCCAGGCCTCTGGTGCCGCATGTCATGGCCGCCACCGCGTTCATGCACCATACGGACACCTTGCTGGACAGCGGGCCGCGCGCCGAACGCCTCGACGCCTACCAGGAGTGGGCGACCGAAGTGCGCGAGGGCCTCGCCGGCAGCGCCGTCGGTCACCCGACGATCCGGGCGCTTTCGCACACCGCCCGCGCGTACCCGCAGTTGCGCGCCCACATCGACGAGTTCCTGGCCGCCGCCGCCACCGATCTGGACTTCGCCGGCTTCACCACCGAGAAGGACTACCAGAGTTACATCGACGGCTACTCCCTGCCCGGGCTGATGGTCGTCGCCTGCCTGCTGGCCCCCGCCGGCGACCAGGCCGGCTACCGCGAGGCATGCCGCACCTTCGTGGACGGCAGCCAGCGTCTGGACTTCGTCAACGACCTCGCGGAAGACCTGCAGGAAGGTCGGCTGACCGTCCCCAAGGAGACGTTGGAACGCCACGGCGTCACCCGTGCCGACCTGGAGCACGGCCACGACACGCCCGCGACCCGCGCCCTGCTCCAGGAACTGCTCGAACAGGCCCGTCACAGCCTCCGGACCGGCCGGAGTCTGCCGGAGCTCACCCCGCCCGCGAACCGCCCGATCCTCCGGACCTTGATCGCGCTCGACGAACTCACCGCTCGAGCGGCCACCACGAAGGGCGCCGCCCTGCTGCGCGGATCCGCGCGCCCCTCCCCACCCGCGGTCGGCTCACTGCTGCTGCGCGAGTACCGAGAGGCCCGCCGCCACCGCAGGTGAGGCTGAACTCAGCTGCACAGTCCGTCTGTTGCCGAGCCGCCCGAAAGCTGTTTGACAGGCTCGTCCGTACTGGACCATCATGTGAACGGTTATTCAACAGACACCTCGTTCGGTGAGGCGTCTCCATGGACACAGGCCACTGATCCCACCCGTCGAGAGACGCTCCGGATCAGGACACCTCTTCCCGACCTAAGGGTTGAGGCCAAGTGGCTGCGCATGCGGACCCTTCGGGGGGCTCGCGCTACGCCGTGGAGTGCCAAAGCTCTGACGAGTTGGGGTGTGCCGGGATCACGACCCGGCGTTCCCTCTGCCGCTTGGGCGCACCATCGCGCCCCGACCGTAGGGAGGCGAGACATGGACTGTGATAGTCCGGGCCACGAACGGCCCCGCACCTGCCTGTCCTCGCCTTCTTTCGGCATGCGGTAACCACCTGCCCGAACACGCCCTTGAGCGTGTCCTTTCCTGCGCCCTTCGGTCGCAGGGCGGACGGATGCTGCATGCCCTCCAACCCGCCCCCCACAGGGGCCAGGGAGGGATCCGCCATGACCACCACCGTCAACCCCGCGAACCGCGCCGCCGTGCTCGACGACGCGCACGTCGGTGACATCCACGGCGCGTTCGGCACCATCCGGCTCGACGACCACGCCCCGCGCCGGGGCCTGTCCGCGAAGCTCAAGACCCTGCTGGCGATCGTCGGCCCCGGGTTGATCGTCATGGTCGGCGACAACGACGCAGGCGCGTTCGCCACCTACGGCCAGGCCGGACAGAACTACGGCACCCACCTGCTGTGGACCCTGCTGCTGCTGGTCCCTGTGCTCTACGTGAACCAGGAGATGGTGCTGCGCCTCGGCGCGGTCACCGGCGTGGGCCATGCCCGGCTGATCCTGGAGCGCTTCGGCGCATTCTGGGGCGCGTTCTCCGTGATCGACCTGTTCCTGCTCAACGCCCTGACCCTGGTCACCGAGTTCATCGGCATCACCCTCGCCACCGGCTACCTCGGTCTGCCCAAGGCCGGGTCGGTGGTCGTCGCCGCCGCGATCATCATCGCCTCCGCTTTCACCGGCTCCTTCCGCCGTTTCGAGCGCATCGCGGTCGCACTGTGCCTGGGCTCGCTGCTCCTGGTCCCGATCTACTTCATGGTCCACCCGGCAGCGTCGCAGATGGCCCACGACTTCGCCCTCCCCGGCCTGCCCGGCGGCCCGGGGCAGCTGTCCACGGTGATGCTGCTGATCATCGGCATCGTCGGCACCACCGTCGCCCCCTGGCAGCTGTTCTTCCAGCAGTCCTACGTCATCGACAAGCGGATCACCCCGCGCTTCATGAAGTACGAGAAGGCCGACCTGGCCATCGGCATCGCCATCGTCGTCATCGGCGGCGCCGCGCTGATGGGCCTGACCGCAGCCGCCTTCGCGGGCACCTCCGGAGCTGGGAACTTCACCGACACGGCCGGCATCGCCCATGGACTGGAGGCCCACGCCGGCAGGCTGGTCGGGGTGTTGTTCGCCATCGCGCTGCTCGACGCCTCCATCATCGGCGCGTTCGCCGTCTCACTCTCGACCGCCTACGCGATCGGCGACGTCTTCGGCCTCAAGCACTCGCTGCACCGGGGGGTCGGCGGCGCGAAGGGCTTCTATGCCGTCTATGCCGCCCTGGTCGGTCTGGCCGCCGCGATCGTCCTGATCCCCGGCTCCCCGCTGGGTCTGCTCACCGAGGGCGTGCAGACCCTCGCCGGGGTCCTGCTGCCGTCCGCCTCGGTGTTCCTGTTGCTGCTGTGCAACGACAAGCAGGTACTGGGCCCGTGGGTCAACGGCCCTAAGACCAACGCCTTCACCGCCGCCGTCGTCGGGGTCCTGGTCAGCCTGTCGATCATCCTCACATCCTCGGTCCTGTTCCCGAACATCACCGCCGGCGCGATCCTCGACATCATGGCCGGTTGCGGCGTGGCCGGCATCGCCGCCGCCGGCTACGCCTTCACCCGCCGCCGCACCGGAACCAAGGAAGACCCCATCGACCGCACCGGCCGCGACCACTGGCGGATGCCCCCGCTGGAGACCCTGACCCGACCGGCCATGGCCACCGGCCGCAAGATCGGCATGAGCGCGCTGCGCGGCTACCTCCTCGTCGCGATGATCCTGGTCGTCGTCAAGATCGTCCAGGTCGCCCTCGGCCACTGACCGACCCGCCCCGGGGACAGGGCCGGGCGGCCCCCCGACAAAGCGATGAGTTTCGCAGCGGGCAACGGTCTCAACGTGAGGAGATGCTGGGACGAAAGACGAGTAAACAGGAAACAAGGGAAAGGCTGTGGCGTCGTGAGTGATTCCTCCGTGCCTGCTGTGCGCACTCTGATCACCGGCCTCGGGCTGGTCGAGGCGCCGCGGTGGCACCGCGACCGCCTGTACTTCTCCGACTGGAACGCCGGCGACGTCATCGCCGTCGATCTGGAGGGCAACAGCGAGGTCTTCGCCCACGTACAGTCGCTGCCCCTGTGCACGGACTGGCTGCCGGACGGCCGCCTGCTGCTCGTTTCGGCCGCCGACGGACTCCTGCTGCGACGGGAGCACGACGGGTCGCTGGTCACCCACGCCGACCTGAGGGTGGTCGCGGACGGCGGCTGGAACGACATCGTCGTGGACGGCCGGGGCAACGCCTACGTCGACAACGTCGCCGACGCCTTCCTCGGGGGCGACCCCACGGCCGGCACCGTCGCCCTTGTCGCCCAGGACGGGAAGGCCCGCCAGGTCGCGGACGGGCTCTCCTTCCCCAACGGCATGGCGGTGACCGCCGACAACTCAACGCTCATCGTGGCCGAGTCCTACGCAAGCCGGCTCACCGCGTTCGACATCGCGGATGACGGCAGTCTGTCGAACCGTCGGCTGTGGGCCGCCCTCGACGGCGGGGTCCCGGACGGCATCTGCGTCGACGCCGAGAACGCCGTGTGGTACGCCGATGTCCCCAACAAGTGCTGCGTACGCATGGAGGAAGGCGGTCGCGCGCTGCAGAGGGTCGAGCTCGACCGCGGCTGCTTCGCCTGCGCGCTCGGTGGCCCGGACGCGACGACGCTGTTCATCACGGCGGCGCAGTGGCGTGGGCCGACCGAGATGACAGGACCGGGCACCGGCCAGGTCCTCGCGGTCGAGGTCTCCGTCCCGGGCGCGGGCTGGCCGTAGGCCGGTCGGCGACGGGGCTTTGGTCAGGCGGGCAGCGCTCGGCGGATGCGGTCCCGCCCACCGCGACACCCTAGTGTCACTGGTTGTCGGCACGCACAGGCACCGGTGGCATCAGAGGGGCGAACAGATGAGCGCGCGTTTCGAGGAGATCGACTGGCGCCCGACCCCGATGGGCGACATCAGTCTGCGTCGTCGGCGGGACCCGGCGTCGGGCGACGACGTGTACGAGGTGAAACTCGGTGACGAGTTCCTGATGTCCAGCCTGTTCACGGAGGGCGAGATCGCGCTCACCCGGCTCGGCCTGGCAAAGCTGCCGAGTGCCGAAGCCGAACTGGACGTCGCCGTGGGCGGGCTGGGTCTCGGGTACACCGCTCAGGCGGCGTTGGACGACCCGCGTGTGCGCTCGCTGATCGTGGTCGAGGCACTCGGCGAGGTGATCGAGTGGCACGAACGCGGGTTGGTGCCGCTGGGCGATCGGCTGGCGTCGGACCCGCGCTGCCGATTCGTCCAAGGAGACTTCTTCGCGATGGTCGGCGATTCCTCCGGTCTGGATCCCCGGACACCTGACCGTCGATTCCACGCCATCCTGCTGGACGTCGACCATTCGCCGCGCCACGTGCTGCACCCACGCCACGCGGCGCTCTACCAGCCTGTTGGGCTGCGCGCTCTTGCCGAGCGTCTCCACCCCGACGGCGTCTTCGCGCTGTGGTCGAACGACCCGCCGGACGAACAGTTCAGCTCCGTACTCGCGGAGGTCTTCGCGGAGTCGGAGTCCCATGTCGTCGCCTTCGACAATCCGCTGCAGGGGGACACGGCGACCAACACCGTCTATGTGGCGAGGAAGGGCGCGGGCGCGGGACCGACGCAGATGTGACGTCAGACAGAGCGCTCCGGAACCGCCGGCCGTCAGCCCGGAGGAGCCAGCGCGGCCACGACCGCGATCAGTGCGCCGAGCAGCAGCAGCGCCGTGGCCATCAACGCCTGCACCGGCGTATGGCCGAGCGGCTGGCGCCTGCGCATCCGGTGCTGGCGGAGGCGCCAAAGTCGGTACCCCGTCAGCGTGGCCGCCATGGCAAGGGCGATCAGGTAGAAGGCGATGGCCAGCCGCAGAGCGGCCGGAACAGCCGTGACGAGCTGGAGGACAGCCAGGGAGCCCGCCATCAGCGCGAGCGCGGTCCGCGCCCACGCCAGGAAGGTGCGTTCGTTCGCCAGCGTGGCCCGGTAGTCAGGTTCTTCGCCCTCCTTCCACCATCCGGGGGAATCGGGTCGGTCACCCCGTTCACCCGGCTGGTCCTCCATGACATCTCTACTCTCTCGTGGCTCGGTCGACGTCGTAGAAGGCAGGCGCGCAAGGTCAAGCCCAGTGTCGAGCAGCCCAGTCAGGATCCGCCGCAGTCGGCGGTTCACCAGGGGGGCGTTCACTCCGTGGCGGATCACTGGCTAGGTCGCCGACTGCAACAGATCCTGCCAGGACTGAACGGGGCGGACCAGCCGGACGGCGGTGGTCGGGTCGTTGACCACTGATGAGCCGGTCAGGTGCGGCCGTGGCGCGGGTGGTGGTGCCTACGAGCGGGTTGGGAGGCCGGTTCGGCATTCGTTGGGGGCGGTCCCACCGTCCCGGTCGCGGAGCGGAGCCCGGCCAGTGTGATCGTGACGAGGCGGCGCACGGTGGCCTCGGAGCGCAGGCTGTGCTCGAACGGTTCCGCAGGTCGCAGCGGGATCCTATCCGCCTACCAGGCACATCGTGGTCAGCGGATGCCGACAGTCACGTTGCCGCTGACCGTGCGGATGCTGTCCCCGGAGATGACCGACTCGGCGGGGGCGCCTTCCGTCCGCAACTCGATCAGGAGCGCCTTTGCCTCCGTCAACAGCCGCTGCTGACGCTCGATGCGCTCGATCTGCTCGTCGTACCGCCGCTGCGCATGGGAGCAGCGCGCTACTGCCGGCGTGTCCATGCAGGGCAGAACCCTGACTATGTCGGTCATGTCCAGGCCGACCTGCAGCAGCAGCTTGATCTTCATGATCTGATCGAGCGCGCCCAGGTCGAACTCGCGATAGCCGTTGCTCGCGCGTTGGGACTTGAGCAGGCCTACTGATTCGTAGTGCCGGATGGAACGCGCGCTCGCCCCAGTCTGTTCCGACAGTTCTCCTATGCGCATCGAAGCCTCCTGGCCTTCCGGGCTGTGTCGCAGGTTTGTTGAATCGGTGCAGCTCATGGACGCAGGTCGATCGAGGGACGGTCGTAGGCACGGAGTTGGCTTCTGAAGACGGCCTCCACGGCCGCGGGGTCGGTGTCCCAGATCTTGGTCGCTATGAAGGGGTTCCGGTCGCCGCGCAGCAGCGCTGCGAGCGTCGCCTCAGCGTGGTTGTAGACCGGCGCGGTGTCGACGAGTTCGGCGCCGACCTCACGGGCGGTGTCCAGCACCCGCCCGAGCCGGGCCCGATCCGGGTGGTCGAACGCGCGGTACGTGCCGAGCCCGAGCACCGGGAGGTCGATGCCTGCCTTAGGGGCCTTCCGCCGGGCCACCGTCAGGGTCATACCTGCCTGCTTTCTTTCCTCTTGCCAGGTGGGGAGGATTCCTACGGCCTGGGGAGCGGCCGTTAGTCCCAGTGGATTCCGTACAGGCGGTCGATGTCGACGAGGACCGCGACGCGCCGTTCCCGGCGCATGGCCGCGTCGAACTCCGGCCAGTCCGGGTGCTCGCTGCCGCCCGCGCTGCGGTAGATCGTGCGCAGCAACTGGCTGTACTGGTCCTCGTCGGACTGGAGATCCGGGTCGTTCTCCGCCGCGCGCTCGTCCCAGGGACCGAAGACGAGCCGGGACCGGCCCTCCGTGGCCAGCCATTTGGGTCCGTCGTGCCAGGCGAGCGAGCAGTGGTCGGCCACCGCGAGGCGTGCCACCCGCCGGGAGTCGCCGTAGGCCACATGGGCCACGACGGGCCTGCCGGTGGCCGGGTGCTCGATCAGCCCTGAGTTGATGAGGCTGACCGGAATCCGGTCGTCGGCGGCGCAGGCGAACACGGCGAGCCCGCCGGTGGTTTCCACCAGGGACGTGAGCGTGGTGACGAGCGGTTCATCCCAGCCGGGTCGGACTGCGTTCCTCAGCAACGGCATTCTGTGTCGTCTCTTTCGTGTGGTTGGGTCGGAGGATCTTGCGGTCGGCATGGACGTAGCAGGCCAGCGACAGCGCCATCAGCGCGATCACCGCCACCGAGATACCGTGGAATCCGGAGAACCGGGTGATCAGGAGACCGCCGATCATGCCGCCGACGGTGGTGCCCAGGTACATCGTCGAGTTGGTCAGCGCCGAGACGGTACCCCGAGCCGTGGTGGTCAACCCCTGCATCGTGGCCATGAACACCGGGAAGACGAACCCGCCAATCAGGAAGATCGCGCAGAGCAGGGCCAGGGTGACCCAGAGGTCCGGTGCGAACGGCAGCACCGCGAACAGCACGATCAGCCCGCCGATGGCCGCACGCCGCGACTTGGCCGGCCCGAGCCGGGTGGCCAGACGCGCACCGAACAGCGAACCAATGGCGTTCGCGGCGCCGAGAGGCACGATCGCGAGCCCCACCTTGGTCACTGACAGGCCGAATCCCGTGGTCAGCCAGGTGCCGATGAACGAGAACGAGGTGAAGTTCCCGGTCTGGAACAGCAGGTAGGCCAGGAACAGCGACGGCGCGGTCGGCGTCCTGAGCAGGGTCGCGTAACTGCTGATCGGTCCGGCCGGCGTGCCCTGACCGGGCCCGGGCACGTGCGGGAAGCAGAGCTGAACCGTTCCGGCCATGAGCAGGGCGACGGCGGCGAGGACCAGGAACGGCGCGTGCCAGGTCCACCCGGCCAGGAAACTGCCGATGGGCACACCGATCATCTGGGCGATCGACAGGCCTCCGGTCGCGAATCCCATGGTGCGCAGGATCTGCTGAGGCGGTATCAGGACCGGGATCGAGGCCCAGATCTGTGGAGTGACGAAGGCCGCGGAAACCCCGGTGGCAAAGCGCAGGCCCACCATGGACCAGAAGTTCGGCGCGAAGGCGCAGGCACCGGTCAGCACCGCGAAGGCCACCAGGCCGTAGACGAGCACGGTCTTGCGGTCGAGGCGGTCGGAGATCGGACCGGCGACCAGCGCGAGCACCGCATATCCGATCGCGTACGCCGAGACCATCCAACCGGACCAGGCCGGAGCGTTGTGATAGGCGTGCGTGAGGGTGGGCAGCAGCGGTGCCACCAGAAAGGTGTCAGTTCCGATGGTCAGCATGACCAGGAACGACAACCAGGAGACACGGGTGACCATCGAGAGGAACCTTCCGGGCTGCGCCGCATGAATAGGACGGTGATCCGGATCGTAGAGATTGACATCGATGTGAGGTCAATCCCGTCGGTCGGAGCTGCCATTCACCACGACCTGTGATCCAGGCGAGGCGCTGCGCCGTACCGCCGAGGGCGCGGCCATGATCCGCTCCAAGGGCGAGGCCGGCACCGGCAACGTGGTCGAGGCGGTCCGCCACGTGCGCCAGATCCGCGCCGACATCGGCCGCCTGCGCGCCCTGGACAACAACGAGCTCTACGCCGCCGCCAAGGAGCTCCGCGCCCCGTACGAGCTGGTCAAGGAGGTCGCCGAGCTGGGCAAGCTGCCGGTCGTGCTGTTCTCCGCCGGTGGCGTGGCCACCCCCGCCGACGCCGCGCTGATGATGCAGGTCGGCGCCGAGGGCGTCTTCGTCGGCTCCGGCATCTTCAAGTCCGGCGACCCGGCCAAGCGCGCCGAGGCCATCGTCAAGGCCACCACCTTCTTCGACGACCCGAAGATCATCGCGGACGTCTCCCGCGGCCTGGGCGAGGCCATGGTCGGCATCGACTGCGACACCCTGCCGGACTCCGAGCGCTACGCCAACCGCGGCTGGTAGCAGTCCACGAGTCCGGCCGCGCCGCTGGCGCCCAGGACCGCTTCGGCGGTGTACGAGCGCGGCGGCCACCGGGGGATCCGGCCGGACCGGTTCCTGGACGAGGCACGAGAAACCGCGGACCCGATCCGGCTGATGCGTTTGTTCGGCCTGACCTCGCACACCCCGATCCACTACGTCCCCGCGGCCCACCCCGAATGCTTCACCATCGACCCCACCCAGGCGTGAGCCTTACTGACGCCGCTGGCCAAGGACACAGAACTCGTTGCCTTCGGGGTCTGCCAATACAACCCACGATTGATCACCCTGGCCGATATCAACACGCTGTGCGCCATGAGCCACCAGACGAGCCACCTCGGCGTCCTGGTCATCAGGCCTGAAGTCGAGATGCAGTCGGCTCTTGACCTTCTTGCTCTCATCAAGCCGGACAAAGTCCAACCCCGGCAGGCGATCCGGCTCCGGGCGGATTTCGAACTCCTCATCAGAGGAGTGGACCACAACCCAACCAAGAGCCTCGGCCCACCACTGTCCCAAGGCCGCCGGATCTACCGAGTGAACAACTACCTGTTCCCATTCCAAGGTCATCCGCCGAGCCTAGACCTCCCAGGGCTTCGAAAAACAGGCACTCAGGCCTCCCCCGTCGGGCTCAACCCGAGCGCCCTTCCCCTCGCGGAGCCACCGCCACCCGCAGGTTCGGGATGCCGTGTACATTCCCGAACCCCGTCCATTCGCGTTCGTTTTGTTCGTTTCAGGGTATGCTGGAGGTTGCCCACCGACCCGCCGGAGGCATGCCGTGGCAAGTGCAGCGATGGACGTGACGGTACTGCCGTCGGACGAGCCGATGGACGATCTGGCCGATCTGGTCCGGCGCCTGCCCGTGACGCCGCTCGCAGAGCTGGTGGGTCCGGACGGGCAGCGGATCGCACTGCCCGAAGAGGTGTTCCGGGCACTCGCGGCGGTCGTGAACGCGATGGCCAGCGGGCAAGCAGTGACGATCGCACCCCACAACCAGACACTCACCACCCAGGAGGCCGCAGAGATCCTAGGGGTGAGCCGGCCGACGCTGGTGCGCCTACTGAACGCCGAGCGGATCCCGTACAGCCAGCCGGGCCGGCATCGGCGGATACTGCTCCGCGATGTACTCGAATACGAACAACAGCGGCGGCACGAGCGGCGCGCCGGGCTGGACGAACTGATCGCCGTCAGCGAGGAGGCCGGCATGTACGAGGCCGCCGCCACACCTCGGCGGACCCGGTAGCGCCAGATGACGACCAGTGCCCTCCTCGCCACCTGCGTTCTGTACCCGCCGCACCTAACTCCCTACTGCGTTTAGCGGAAGCAGGTCTGTTCAGGCCTCTGTGGTCCCCCGACATCCTCGAGGAACTACGCCGCAATCTGGTGGGGCCAGGCCTGGCCGAGAGCGCCGTCGATCGCACAATCGGGCTGATGAATCGACACTTCGCAGATGCCGAGTGCACCGGCTACCAGGCCCTCGTCAATGCGATGGAGTGCGACGCCAAGGACCGGCACGTGCTGGCCGCGGTGTCCACGCGCACGCCGACGCCCTGGTCACGTTCAACACCGAGGACTTCCCTCCGCACTGGACGGCTCCGTACCCGGTCGCACTGACCACCCCGGACGACTTCCTCATCGACCTGCTGGACCTCGCACCCAGGCTCGTACTCATCTCCCCGAAGGACCAGGCCGCCGGGCACAAGCGCGAACCGAAAACGCTGGCCGGGCTGCTGGCGGTCCTAGCTCGCAGTGGTGTGCCCAGCTTCGCCGACGAGGTGCGGCGCCTGGTCAACTGACGGTGGATATGGTCGCAGTGAACCGTCTCTCTCAAAGTTCGGGCATGAGTTCGGGCCTCATCCGGTAGCGCGCAGCGGCGGTCGGCGGACGATGCTCAGCCGAATCAGCGGGGCCTTGGCCTGCGGCTCGATCAGGAATGCCCGAGTGGCCTCCTGGCCTTGCCCGACGCGGGTCCTGACTGCGGCATGGTGCGTAAAATCCCGGCCTGCCGTCGCCCGCAGCCGCAGCGCGGCAGATCACCGTTGATCCGCTACACTGCGGCGCCATCACGTCGCGGACGCTCGGTACCGGGTGGGAGCGGTTGTGCATGGTGGGAGGGGTTGCTGTCCGACGAGGGGGAAACCATGCGGCGTGCCATTGCTCTGACGATCTGTTCGGGGATCTTGACCGCCACCGCGGCGTGCGCAGGGCCCAAGCTGGAGAGCTCGGCGGCAGCACCGCATACGCCGCTCGCCAGCGCAACGCCCCTGTCCCCGGCCACGAGCGGGAGCCCGAGCGGCGGCACGACCCCCTCCTGCCCGGGCGACGTGCAGGCCCAAGGCGCGGCCTCACCCACCGCGGGCAGCGGCACCCCGGACGACGCCGCGCAGGCGCAGGCACTCACACAGGCCGTCGGCAACGAGGAGTTCAACGCCGCCTACGCCGACGTCTTCGGCACGGTGATCGACGGCTATCAACCAGGGCGGGTGGCGCTTTGCGTCACTGACGTGGCGCGCGGGAAGCTGCTCGCGCAAGCGGCCAAACACGCCGACCCGGCCGTCGACCTCAACCGGCTCGACATCTTCCCCTGCCGCTACTCCGAGCGAACGCTGCAGGCGGCCGTCCGCGGGCTCATGGCGCACAACGGCCCGACAATCGCCGGGTTCCCCGTCTACCAGATCGGCCCCGCCACGGACCACTCCGGCATACACTTCGAGACCAGCCAGGCAGGCAGCACCTCAGCCGCGCTGCGCCGCTACCTCACCTCGCAGCTGGGCGGCATCGCCTTCACCGTTGCCAAGGGCGAGCAGGCAGTCGGCTGACGGGCTGCGCCGCGCCCCGCCCCGGACAAGATTCCGTGGCCACGGTGCGCGCCGCCGGCGGCAGCAGCACGGTCCCGAGCCTGATCGGCATGGAGGACCTGCCTCATCGAGCCAACAACAACACTGTGCTCCCGGAGCTCGTGGAGCTGCTGTGCGGGAGGTGGGCGGTGCGCCAGGTCAGCCGTGACCTTTGCTACCGCCGGGCCGTGGTGATCTCCGCCAGCTCGGCCTCGATCTCCGCCAACTGCTTGCCCAGCAGTTCGGCGGCTGGTCATGCGGAGAGCGAGGGATTCGAACCCTCGGTCACGGTTCCCCGCCACGACAGTTTTCAAGACGGCGTCGGGGTACGTGGTCGGACCTGCTCCCACCTGCACGCAGGCTGAAGACGACCAAGATGAACAGCCTGACTGGGACAGGCATGGGACACAGGCCGCCGTGCTTATCTTCGGTCAGGTCCCGGCGTAGCCGGAGTTTGAGAGTGTTGCAGCAAATGAGACTGGACAAGAGACTACGAACGATGAAGGACCCGCCACGGCGGGCCCTCCATCGTTCGTACGGCTGGCCCGTTCAGGCGTAGTAGCCCTCCAGGTCCGCGAACACGTTCACGGTGCCGTGGGCGTTCTGGACGGTGATGTAGCCCTGGTCGTCGACCGGAACCACTGCCAGGATCGGGCGGGTCTCACCCGGCGCCAGATCGATGTTCGAGGTGTTCGGTGTCGAACCGCCGGCGAAGGCCGTCAGATAGGTGCTGGTGCTCGGCCCCGTCCCCGTCAGGTTGATGAGGACTGCCTTGGCCCCCACAGGAACGCCCGCTGCCCCGGTGACCTTCACCCGTAGCCGTCCGCCCGCCCCCAGTGGCTGCCCGCCACGGGTGTCCGCGACTCGGGTCGCCGCTACCGGGACGAACGGCAGCATGGAGGGGCTGTTGGTCACACCGGCGGCGAAGTAGCCCTGGACGTCTGCGAGCAGGTGGACCGAACCGGCGTTGTTGTAGATCCGCACGGTTGCCGGCCCGTACCGCGGTATCGGAACAACCACCAGGTTGGACGTCGTCTGACCAGGTTGGAAGTTCAGGCTGGAAGCGTTGGGCATGGGGCCCATGCTCGGGAAGACGCTGACCCAACTGGTGGCGCTGGCCCCCGTTTCGGTGACGTCCAGCACCACAGCCGTCGAGCCCTGGGGCCGTGTGCCTGGCAGCGTCAGCGTGGTCACGCTGCCAGGTCCGACCGGCCTCTGCGGTGCTCCGAGGCCGGAGCGGGTGTCCAGGACCCGATTGGGCACCGTGGGGCTGAAGTAACTCTGGGTTGCGATTGCGGCCCTGTCCGACCAGCCGCTATAGTAGCCCTGGACGTCGGCAATCAGGTCGACGTGGCCATTTGCGTTGCGCAGATCGACATAGCCGTCCGAACTGACCGGCACCGTGACCAGGTTCGGGTTGGTCTGCCCGGCGCGGAAGTTGAGGTTCGATGCGTTCGGGACCGGCGAACCGTCGGCGTACGCCGTGACATAGCTGCTCGCACTCGCATGCGTGTCGGTGACGTTCATGGTGACCGCCGCCACGCCGGTGGTGGGTATGCCACCGATGCCGGCGACTTGCACCCGCACGATCCCGCCGGGCCCCACCTGGGCCTTCGCTGCGCCGATTCCGAACCGCGTGTCCAGCACCCGCTGCGGGGTGGTCGCGACAAACGCCAGGCCAGTGACGACCTGCTGTGTTCCGACCGCGCTCTGACCGCCGGCGTCGGTGACGGTGTACCGGATCGTGTGACTGCCCGGATTCGCATAGCCGTGCGCCAGGTCCTGGATGTTGCCGGTGCGCTGCTCAACGGGCTTTGCGTCGCCGAAGTCCACCACGGTTTTAGTGATCGGCCACGGACCTGTCGAGTCCGTGCTGAGGAACAGCATCGACGGGTATCCGGACGACGTGGAGTCGCTGAGTTGCGGGACGATGGGGCCGGGAGCATTCACCTGGGTCGTGCGCGACGCCGTGTAGCTGCGAGTGGTCCCGTCCGGGAGAGTTGCGGTGACAGTCGCTTTGTACGTGCCCGGGACGGTGTACGTGTGGTTGGCGGTGAGCGAAGCCGAGGGTGCGGTGGCAGCGGTTCCGTCGGCGAAGTCGGTGCTGTAGAGGACTCCCTGGGTGTTCCAAGGGTTGTTGACGGTCACGGTCTCGGTCACGGGCAGCGGCGCGGCGCCATCGGCCGGGCTCGGGATGGCGTCAATGATCGTCAGCGGATTCTGGAACTCGAACGCCCCCCGGTCGACATAGCCGTCACCGGTGCCTTGGTTGGCCACCTTCGGGTCGTCGACACGCGGTCTTCCGTACAAGTCTGTTGACGGCTCGGCAGGGGCGTTTGCGTCACCTGAGTCGATCAGTGGCGAACCCTCGGTGTAGTTATTGACGGAGTAGTACTTTCCAGGGACCAGCACCACGTCATGCGCACCCTGCTGGGTTGCTGCGTTGAAGGACCCGCTCGCGGCATAGGACGTTCCGGCCCACAGATAGTTCACGCCTTGGGAATACGCGTCCAGCGCGTTGTAGTCGCTGTGAACCTGCGGAGCCGAGGAGGAGTCGACGTTGATCTCCGCGCTCGACCCGAACGGTGCGCAAAATTCTGTGCCGGGCGTGTTGGGATAGGCCCCTGCTTCCACCGCGACCACGTTCTCGATCGAACCGCTCGATGCCCCGCTGATGTCGACCGCCGAACCACACGGCAACTGGAAGGTGTCAGCGGTCACCACGATCCCGCTGACCCCATCGGCGCGAACGCCTCCCAACCCTCCCCAGTAGTCGTTGAAGTTGTCATTGGTAACGATGATGTTCCGGGCACCCGATTGGGCGTCGATCATCCACCCGTTGGTCGTGGAGAACTCGTTGCCCGAGAGCGTCACATCGGACGAGGTTCCGTCTATCGTCACCGCATCCGGCGCCGTAGACGTTGTGGAGGAGTAGCCGTAGAGGAACCCGCCGTGGAGCGTTATGTGGGACGCACCCGACACCAGTACGGCAGTCTGGCCCTGGTCTCCGGCACTGAAGTCGAGCAGGGACACGTACTGGGCATGGGAGACCGAGATGTCATCACTCGTGATCCCGCCGGTACCCGCGACCCGCACTCTGACCGCGGGTGAGGTCGACGCGAAGGTGATCCCGGCGTCGGCCGAACCCGACCTGGTGACCTTGAACGGCGCATAGGGGGCCTCGCCCGGCTCCGGATTGATGAGCACGGCCTGGCCTGGAGCCACCACGTCCGCTGCCGCCTGGATCTGGCAGAAGGGCGCTGCCTGGGTACCGGGCCCGGTGTCGCTGCACTGGGCGGAGCCCTGGTCGACGTACAGATCGGCTGCCGCCAGTGTGTCGCCGTGGGCGAGCACGGGGCTGAGACCGCCGAAGACCATGGCGAGCGCGGCTGCCGCAACGACGGACTGCTTACGTGGCATAAGGAACGCCCCCCTGGCCGGACCCTCCTGAGACGGATGGATCGGCCGACGATTCAACGCCTCACTCTGGCGCCTGTGTGGGGCGTGACACTACTGCAGGGCCATTGCGCTTGATTCACGGGGGGATCGTCACCGGTCAACAACAGTCGAACACCTAGCGACCAGCCCCCGACCGTTCATGCTGGTCGAGGGCCCGCTTCAGCTGGTCAAGCGGAGAGCGAGGGATTCGAACCCTCGGTCACGGTTCCCCGCCACGACAGTTTTCAAGACGGCGTCGGGGTACGTGGTCGGACCTGCTCCCACCTGCACGCAGGCTGAAGACGACCAAGATGAACAGCCTGACTGGGACAGGCATGGGACACAGGCCGCCGTGCTCATCTTCGGTCAGGTCCCGGCGTAGCCGGAGTTTGAGAGTGTTGCAGCAAATGAGACTGGACAAGAGACTACGAACGATGAAGGACCCGCCACGGCGGGCCCTCCATCGTTCGTACGGCTGGCCCGTTCAGGCGTAGTAGCCCTCCAGGTCCGCTAGGCACTGCGTGGCCCTTTGGTCGATGGCGGGAGTGGTCACAAGTCCGCCGCCGGGATGCTCCACACCCCTTATGCCCACTGGGTCCTGCACTGGCAGGTGAAGGTCCCGGCTGCTCAGCGGCCGGGACCTTCGCGGTCTGTTCAGTAGAACGGCCGCTGGGTGAAGTAGAACCCGGTCTCGTCCACGACGACCTGGACGCGTCCGGAGCTGCCGTTGTAGACCCAGGCGCCGCCCCCGCCGTTCGCCGGCACGGTGGCCTGGTTCGGCACGGTCATGCCTGGCGTGAAGTTGAGGGTGGACGCGGTGGGCAGGGTGGCGGGGTAGACGGTCAGGAATCCCGTGGCGGTGGGGGCGGTCGCAGTCATGTTGAGCACGAAGGCGTCCGGCAGAGGGCAGACCGGGGTGCAGCCACTCGGGCTCGACGGGTTCATGGCGACAGACTCACGCGGGGCCAGCGCGCCAGCGGACCGGTTCCAAAGCCCTGTGCCGTTGCGCGTGTCCAGGATCCGGGTGGGGCCGAACGGTAGGTAGTCGTCTGTCGCGCCCGCTGAGGTCGGTCCGAACTCCGTGACCGATGAGGACTCCGTGCCCGCCCTCCAATCATGGCTTGCCGAACCCCTGTGGGACCAGTTCAGTGCGTTGCTGCCACAACGCGGGCCGGTTGATCCGCGTCACCCGCTCGGCTGTCACCGCCCGCGGATCGCCGACCGCCTCGTCTTCGACAAGATCGTCCAAGTGCTGGTCTTCGGTGCGGGCTACCGCAGGATCGCCGACACCACGTGCTCGGCGACCACCATCCGCACGCGACGCGACGAGTGGATACGCCTCGGTGTCTTCGAGGAACTCGAACTGATCATTCTGCAGGCGTACGACCGCTTCGTCGGCCTGGACCTGTCCGACATCCCCGTCGACGGCTGCCACACGAAGGCGACCGGCGGCGGCGAAGTCGCCGGCCCGTCCCCTGTCGACAGGCGCAAAGGCGGGATGAAGCGCTCCACTGCCACCGACGCTGTCGGCATCCCGCTGGGCGCTGTCTGCGCGCCGGGCAACCGCCACGACTCGCCGCTGCTGGAGCCCACCCTCCAACGACTCGAGCGACTGGGCCCCCTCCCCGGGGATGCGGCGATCCACCTCGACGCCGCCTACGGACCCAACAAAGGCCCAGCCACCGCAGCGCAGTTCGGGCTGGCCGCCCACGTCGCTGTGAAGGGATTAGCAGCGCCCGTCCAGAACGCCAAACGCTGGCCGGTGGAACGAACCAACGCCTGGGGCAACCAGTTCTTCAAGATCGCTCGGTGCACCGAACGCCGACGCCACGTCATCGACGCCTTCCTCTCGCTCGCCCACGCTGTCATCACTCTGCGTCGCCTCATCCGCCAAGCCTGGACGCTCTACCGCTGGGACAGTCGGCCGAAGAGGCGCCCCTAACCGCGCCTATCCGCGCACGCTCTTAACCACCAGGATCCCGCACGGACCGTTCCATGACCTCAGCGGGAGAGAGTAGGTCCGCCATGACGACGACTCTCGCACCTGGAGTGCGATCCACGTCAAGCTCGCCGAGCACCCACGGGCAAGACCCTCCTGCGGGGTCTCAGCCCGAACAGCAGCACCCGTGACCGTTGTCTCCCTCCAGGGGAACGGCCACGGGTGCGGTGGGGTCGGCTGTTACGCGGTGTAGTAGCCGGCCAGGTCGGCGACGATCTGGACGGTGCCGGGGGAGCCGTTGTAGAAGGCGACCTTGCCGTCGATCACCGGGACGACGACCAGGTTGGGGATGGTCTGTCCGGCGGAGAAGTTGAGGTTGGACGCGGTGGGAAGGTTCCTGCCGTCGGGGAAGACGGTGATGAATCCCCCGCTGGCGGGGCCGACCACGGTGACATTGATGATGACCGCAGTGACGCCCTTGGCCGGGACCCCGGCAACACCGGCGACCTGCAGCCTCACGAGCTGCCTGGCACCGACCGCGGCCTTTCGAGCACCCAGCCCCGAGCGGGTGTCGAGGATCCGGGACGGGCCGACCGAGGTCAGCGCGGAGCCCGAACTCCCGGCTGTGTAGTAGGCGGTGATATCGGCGATCAGATCGACGGTTCCCTTGGAGCCGTTGTAGAGGTCGACTTTTCCGTTGAGGACCGGGACGACGACCAGGTTGGGGATGGTCTGTCCGGCGGAGAAGTTGAGGTTGGACGCGGTGGGGAGGTTCCTGCCGTCGGGGAAGACGGTGATGAATCCGGCGCTGGTCGGGCCGACCGCGGTGACGTTGAGGACGACGGCGGTGACGCCCTCCGCGGGGACGCCCGCCACGCCGTCGACCTGGAGTCGCACCAGCCGGTTCGCGCCGACGCGGGCCTTCGCCGCGCCGAGCCCCGACCGGGTGTCCAGGATCCGGGACGGACCCACGGTGTTCAGTGCGGAGCCAGTGCCGTTGGCGGAGTAGTAGGCGGTGATGTCGGCGATCAGATCGACGGTTCCCTTGGAGCCGTTGTAGAGGTCGACTTTTCCGTTGAGGACCGGGACGACGACCAGGTTGGGGATGGTCTGTCCGGCGGAGAAGTTGAGGTTGGACGCGGTGGGGAGGTTCCTGCCGTCGGGGAAGACGGTGATGAATCCGGCGCTGGTCGGGCCGACCGCGGTGACGTTGAGGACGACGGCGGTGACGCCCTCCGCGGGGACGCCCGCCACGCCGTCGACCTGGAGTCGCACCAGCCGGTTCGCGCCGACGCGGGCCTTCGCCGCGCCGAGCCCCGACCGGGTGTCCAGGATCCGGGACGGTGCAAGCGGGGTCATCAGATTGCGGGGCTTGGGCACCGGAGGCACCGGTACCGCTGTGACGGTGTAGGCGCCCGGGATGTAGCCGTAGGACGGCGTGCCGACCGTGTAGCCGACGCCGGCCAGAGCCAGGTCGTACGACCCCGGGGCCAGGCCGTGGGTGCTGAGCGAGGCCTGGAGGGACGTGCCGTCGGGGCTGACCGAGACCGGCTGGATCCCGCTGCCGACCTGCGAGCCGTTCTGGGACAGTTTGACCTGGGTGGCCAGGGTCAACCCGGTGCCGTGCAGGACCACCTGATTCTGGCTGTCGGCGGGGCCGGTGGCAGGGGTGATCGAGGTGAGGGTGAGCGCGGGAGCGACCGCGCAGGAGCTGGAGCAGATGCCCTGGAAGGTGTAGTCAGTGGGAGACACCGAACCGGCGGGGCTCACGATGAGGACAGCCTGGCCGGTGTCGGATCCGCTGAGGGCTTGGCAGGTGTCGTCGAAAGTCCCGTAGTTGCCGTTGCACTGGTACTGGTAGTAGTTCGGCGAGCTGGACCAGTGGGCCGCGCTGAGCAGGCTGGTCTGGGAGTGGCCGGGTAGGCGGCGGTGCTGGTGCCGGAGACCTTGAACGACACCGGTGGTGTGATCTGGACGGTGCCGCAGAAGCCGGTGGAGCTCTCGGTGAAGGTGCCGGAGTGGACCGGGAAGCCGTTCACCGACAGCGGGTTGGCGGTGCACTCGGGTGCCCAGCCTGCGGCGGTGCCGACCAGCCAGGTGTCCACGTGGGTGTTGATGGTGCTGCCCGCGTATCCGGAGGCGACGACGATCACGGTGTACGAGGTCGCCCCGGTGACCCGGCAGGACACACCCTGCTGCCAGCAGAGGGTGTTGCCTGCCCCGTCCACGACCTGGAGCAGCGCACCCGCGCTGCCGGCGGAGTCGGCCCGTGCACCGAGCCAGAACTTGTCGGTGGCCTTGGCCGTGATCCTGAAGCAGTGCGAGTCGAGGTCGGAGTTCAGGGTGAACGAGGCGGAGGGGCCGCCCACCTTGGTGTTGGCGGGCGCGTCGCAGGCGGCTGTGGAGGAGATGTCGCGGCGCACCAGCTGGTAGGTGTCGGCGCTGATGTTCACGGCCTGGAGGATGGCGGTGTAGGGCTGGCCGGCGGTGAGCTTGCAGTCGGTGGTGCTGCTGCCGATGGTCTGGCAGGCGACATTGCCGGCCGCGTCGACCAGGCGGACGTTGGCGTTGACGCGGTTCGACAGGTTCGAGTAGTCCAGCATCTCGGCGGTGGAGTGCTGGTCGGCGGGGATGCTGAGGCAGCCGAGGTTGGTGCTTGCGGTCAGGCTGACCGTTGCGCCCCAGGTGCCGCCGAAGGCGGATTGCGGCCACACGGTACAGCCACGGCCGTCGCCGGTGCGCTGCATGATCAGGCCGAAGGTTCCGGTGTCCGGGCCGTTGACGATGACATGGAACGGTGCGGTGCCGGTGAGCTTGCAGACCATCACCGAACTGGTGTCCGGGCACTGCGGTACGCCGCCTGCGTCATAGACGGTAGTGGCGACGGCGCGCTGGTCGCCGGTCGGCTGCTGGAGCAGGTAGAGGCCGTTGCCGGTGGCGGTGGGCAAGGTCAGGCAGAGCCGCTCGCCGGCGCCGGTGAAAGTGCCGGTAGTGGGGCCGGTGCTGAAGCCGGTGTCAGTGGCGGCGGTGCAGCCACTGTCGGAGGCCGTGGTGTTGAACCACATGCCGTAGGCGGTGCTGGCGGTGCGGCCCGTGAGGGCCCAGGTGTAGTCGCCTGCGGCGAGTTGGCAGGGTGTCAGCAGAATGGGCGTGCACATGGACACACCGTTGCTGTCGTACAGACTGCCGTTGACGCTGCCGCCGACAGTGCCGAACTCGTACAGTCCGGCCGCCGGCACGTGCAGGGTGCGGCAGCGGGCGGTCGAGGTCGTGTCGGGGACGGTGCCGTACGCCTGCGGCTGGAGGACGGGGCAGCCGGTCGGACTGTTGAGCCTGGCGGCAGTGAAGGTGTAGGTGTCGGCGCTTCCGTACCACTGGTACTCCAGTTCGCGGTACGGGGCGGTGCCGGTCAGCGTGCAGTCCAAGTCGCTGGTGGTGGCGCCGTCGGTGGCGCAGACGCTGCTGCCGGTTGCGTCGATGATGCTGAAGCCGACCTGGAAGTCGGTGACGTGCATGCGCAGGATGTCGCCAGCGGCCGCGTCCAGGGTGCGGCAGATACCGGCCGACCCTGCGGGCTGAGTTGGGGTGAACGCCACCGGCGCGCCCAGCGAGAGGTCGCTGCTGCTCACGGGAGTGCAGTTGGTGTCGGCGAGCAGAGGCAGATAGGAGAGGGAGAAGTCGGCCCCGGCATCGGGGATGCGGACAGACAGGGTGTAAGCGCCCGCCTGACCGGTCGAGCACTGGATGCCGTAGACGGGTCCCCTGGTGCAGGCCGTGGTGGTGCCGTCCGGCGAGGTCAGATAGAGGCCGGGCATGTTGGTGCCGGTCGAGACGATCTGGAAGGTGACAAAGTCCGTCGCCCGGGACAGCGGGACTGTGAAGATATTTGACTGGCTGTTCGATGCGGCGCAGGTGTAGATGGTGTCGGGCAGCAGCGAGACCGGGCAGTCCAGCGGCTGGTCGGCCTGCTTGATGGCGGTCCTGAGCGAGCCGGAGGCGGCCGCGCGGGCAGCGGTGGCCTTGGACTGGTCGGTGGCCAGGGCTTTCGCTGCGGGCTTGGACGGCGACCGCTGGGCCGTCGCCGTCGCGGTGGCTGCTGCCTGTGCGGTATCCGCCTGGCCGAGTAGCGTGCTCAATACGGCGAGCAGGAGGACGACCGGGGCGACTATGCGCCCAGGCCGTCCCGGGTGAGGCAGAAGCATGTGGGTTCCCCTGTGACCTGTCTGCCCCGTGCCAGTGCAGTTCACTGGACTTGACGAAGCAGGCGGATCTTAGCGAACAGTGTGCGAAGCAGGTGCAGAATATGGGTCACATCCGAGCTCAGCGCCTAGTAGTACTTCGTTAAGTTTTGGTTGATGTGGGTGCTGTTGCTCGGGCATCCTGGTGGTGTGGAGTTAGGGGAGATCGAGCAACTCCGTGGTGAGCTGGCGGAGTTCGTGGCTGAGGTGTTCGCGTCGGGATGCGCGGGGGTGGGGCGACTGCTACCTGCGCGGATTGATGCAGGACGGGCGCCGCAAGTCGATCCAGCCGATGGCGAAGCGGTTGCCGGACGGGGACATGCAGTCCCTGCAGCAGTTCGTGAACCAGTCGCCGTGGGACCACACGGCGGTGCTGCAAGCGGTGGCGCTCAAGACGGTGCCAGTGGTGGAGCCGGTTGTGTGGGTGATCGACGACGTCTCGTTCCCCAAGGACGGGCAGATGTCGGTCGGCGTCGCGCGCCAGTGGTGCGGGCGTTGGGCAAGCAGTCCAACTGCCTGTAGGGCTCAAGAACACGAATCGCCAGCCAGCGCTGACCAGCTACGACCTGTGGGCGTCAGCGGCGCCGGGCTGCTGACTAGCCCCGTAGTTCGCATGTAGTTCGTTCGGGTGTGACCACAAGTTTTAGTTGGCGGTTCCCAAGTCTAGTTGGCGGCTCGCCCGACGCGGTGCCCGCGTGCGTAGGGCACTTGCGTGATCGAGATTCCAGAGCCATTCATACGAAGCACGATCGATCGTGAGGGAGAGCAGGGCGCGCGGTGGTTGGCCAGGCCGCCGGAACCGGGCCTCTCAGAAACCCGGTGTGGATCATTCTTCGCGCTCGGTCAGGACCTGGAAGAGGCCAAATCAAGCCGGGGAGGCTGGCTTGTCGGTGCTCGGACCTAACATGCGGAGCATGACACGATATGTTGACGAGGATCTGCACGGTGCGGAGTTCCGCGAGTGCGATCTGACCGGGGCACGCCTGATCGGCGTCGTCATGCAGGATGCCGTGATCGACGGGTTCATCACCAACCTTGTGGTGAACGGTGTTGAGGTCACCGAGTACGTCGAGGCAGAGCTCGACCGGCGTCATCCGGTGCGGGTGCTGATCCGCTCCGAGGACCCTGCCGACCTGCGAGAGGCATCGCGTCGGCTCCATGCCGGCTGGGCCGCCACGATCGAGCGAATCCGGCGTACGCCCGGCATCGAACACCGCAGCGTGAACGACGAGTGGTCGGCGGTGCAGACGATGCGCCACCTGGTCTTCGTCCACGACTCGTGGTTCCGCCGCTGCTGCCTGGGCTCGACGGAGCCGTTCACGCCGATGGGCATCGGGACGACCGTCGAGCCCTACCGTGGAGCGCACGGGCTTGACCTCTCGTTCGATCCGGCCCTCGACGAGATCGTGAGCGTGCGTGACGCACAGGCCGCCGAGCTCGAGGCGTGGCTCGACGAGGCCACCGATGCGGCGCTCGCGGCGCGAGCGCCGGTGCCCGACGACGATGTCTGGCCGCCGTACGCCCGGGGTCGCTCGGTGCGGCAGTGCCTCGGCACGGTGCTCAACGAGACCTTCGAGCACCACGGCTTCTGCGTCCGCGACCTCGACCTGATCGAGGCACAGGACGCCGAGTAGGGCCGGCTATGGACTCAGCATCGTTCGGGCGAGGCCGCCGACTTAAGCTGGGACTCGCCAACTAAAGCTGGGAGTCACATCGGGTTGTCATGTGTGGGTCCATCGGGGCTGTATGACTTCGATCCCGAGGAGTTCGAGTAGGTGGACGTGGATTCCTCGGGCGAACACAACGGTCGGGGGGGTCCATGATGTTGCCGATGCGCAACTCCAGGATGGACAGGGTGTAGAGGATGATGCGGGCGGTCGGGGCGACGCGGCGGGAGTCGGGGTAGAGCCCGGCCATCTTGCCGTCGCCGCCCAGGGCCCGGCGGACCTCGCGCTCGATCAGACAGAACACCAGCAGCGCCAGGCAGATCACTTGGATGAGCGCTGCGACGCGGCTGTTCTTCTGAACGAAGACCGGGGTGACCGCGAGGGGGCCTTTGAAGTCGGCGTAGCGGCGTTCAACACCGGATTGGCACTTGTAGTCCAGCAGGATCTGCTCGGCGGCGCGCGTCTGGCCGCCGGGGGCCGGCAACGGGGCGACCAGTGCGTACCAGCCGTCGGCGGCGGTCTCAGCCGTCAGCGCTTCGGTATCAAACCACCAGGTGAACGTGGGTTTTCCGGTGTCAGGATGAGTGCCGGTGATTGTGTGCAGCACCTTGGCCACACGCCGGGTCTTGGCGATCACTCCGGCCCGGGCGGAGATCTTCTCGCTGGTGTTGTAGTAGCGGCCGCCGGCCCCGGCGGCCAGCTTGTCCAACTCGGCGGCGGCTTTGGCCAGGCGCTTGTCCCGGGCCTGCTGCTGGCCGGCGGCGTTGCCGGTGGAGTGCACCAGCACCCGGCGCAGCGTGACCGGGGTGTCCTTCTTGCGCGGCCCGGCCAGGGTGACGGTGTCCTCCAGGACCCGGTAGACGTCCCGCCGGTCGGCGGGACTGTTCTTGGCCCGGGCCGGGACGTGGTCCACGATCCGGGCCGCGTCCAGGTCGAGCCCGGCGTAGAAGCCGTCGGCGACCCGGGCCGCCGGCAGCGGCGCGGTGAAATCCACCTCCGCGGCGCACAGTGCGGTCACATTCGCCCAGGACACCAGCTTGGAGTCGGCGACCATCAGGAACCTGCGCGGCCCGGCTATCTCCTTGAGCGCCTTCATCGTGTCCACGACCTGCGACACCTCGGCCGCGCCGCCGTCGAACACCTTGGAGAACACCGGGATCCCGCCGTCGCCGGCCACCGCGATCCCGGCCTGGACCTGCTTGAGGTCGAACCGGCGGTCTTTCGGATGGCCGTGCTTGATCTGCGGGAACGCCGGGTCCTGGTCGGGCTCCGGGTAGGCGCCGGACATCGACATGCTGGTCATGTCCCAGTGGATCTTCGCCACGTCGATCCCGAACCCGCTGATCGCGGTGGCGGCCACCGTGCCGGATATCTCCGCCAGATGCGGGGCGACCGCGTCCAGCGCCCGGGCCAGCCGGTCGTCGTTGAGCAGTTCGGCCTCGACGCCGAACGTCTCCTCCACCCCCCACGCCGACGCCCAGTCCCCAACCCGCTGCAGCGGCATCGGGCTGGTCAGGCGGTTCGCGATGAGCACTTCGATCACCTGGCCGTGCGTGAGATCGGCGTCGCTGCGCACCGGGCACCGCTCGTCGACGATCCCGGCCACGTCCAACCGCCGCAGGATCTCCACCGCCGCAGGATCTCCACCGCCGCCGGCAGACCGCCCAACCGCTTCCTCACCTCAGCCTCGACCACGGAGATCATGACCGGGCGCACCGTCCGCTCCCTCGGCGACTTCGAATTCGATTTCGACACACCCGGCCAACGACCACGATCTCGCAACAGAAACGGCCCCAAAACGAGTCCAGCCGAAATCAGGACATGCGAACTACGGGACTAGCCGGTCCGAGGTGCCTGCGATCATCTTCCGTGATCTTGTCCCCGGTGTACGCCGTCTCTCGCCGTCTGCTGTCGCTGCCCGCGCTGTTCTTGCGGCGCAGCGTGTCCAAGGAAGCGGAGCTGCTGGTGCTGCGGCACGAGAACGCGGTGCTTCGCCGCCAGCTCCCGCGTGTGCGCTACGAGCCGGCCGATCGCCTGTCAGCTTTCCACGACGCCCGCCAAACTCTCGGTGCCGGCGAAGCCCGCAACCGCACCCGGTCCGCCGTGGAACGTACCGTCCCCTTCGGCCTGTTCGCCTACACCGTCACGATCGCCTGGTACGCGCTGGCCGGCCACCAGCCCACCGACACCGAGGAGCACCGCCTCCGGGCCCGCTGGTACACCACCAAAGCCCAGCCCTCCTTCGAGGACATGACCGCCAAGCTCCGCCGCGTCATCATCGCCCACAGATTTCACGGCCCACGCCCCCACCAGGCAGAACCCGAAAAAATCCAGGCCGTCCTCACCGCCTGGGCCATCGCGGGAACATGACCACCAAGAACCGCGAAACACGAGCGCGACGGGTCCGCGACGAAATTCGGACAGCGGTGTCGGAAGTTGCGGAGTCACCAGCAGCACCGTTCGCCTGCTCATCAGCCACCACAACCAACCGGCGAATTGCCGACAGTCATGAACACTGTCGTTACGCCGGCGCACGGTCGCCCCGCCACCTGCACAGACACCCTACGTGGTGATACTGGTCTCGTGATTTGGTCCCCGGATAGTCCCCGTAGGGCATAAATCTGGGTCGTGAATCGAATGCACGTGCGTCAAAAATCGAAAATGGCTGGTATTGGAACCTTTCCAATACCAGCCCTGACCTGCATATATGCACTGGCGGAGAGCGAGGGATTCGAACCCTCGGTCACGGTTCCCCGCGACGACAGTTTTCAAGACGGCGATCGTTAGGCCGAGCATGGGCCCATCGACCTGCCAAGTCGTCAGCAAGGCTCCGCCAATGATCACTACCGGGGCGCGCCTGGGGCAGACAATCCGCTGGCGATCAACGGGCTTCCACGCCCTGTGCACCACCGCCGCATGACCCCAGAAGATCACCAGCGGGTTCCCGTGTATTGCGCCTAGACAGACAGGCCACAACAACGAGGTAAGTCCAGTTCATTCATGCGGTCGCGGAACTAGCCGATCCGGGTCCACGTGATCTTGCCGCGTTCCTGGTAGACCCGAACACGGTTCGGGTTCAGATTCAGGTCAAGAACCGTGTCACACCGTCCGTCGCGACCCACCGTCTCGATCGTCTGATGGTGAGCAGTCGCTCGGCTGTCAGCGGCTGTCTGGTCGAGTCCGAGGTAGGTGGTGGCTTCGGGACTGGAGTCCTGCGATCCGAGGTCGGAAACGGAGCAGGACCGGGTGGACGGGAGGGCTGTCGGTCCAGATGAGGCTTGGCAGGCTGTCAGCCCCCAGAGCGCTGTCGAGCACAGAATCGCGCAGGTGCCGGCTGGTCGCAGGTGGAGTTGAATGGCGCGGGAGAACGACATGGGGGTCATCACCCTCATCAGGTGTTCGGGTTCAATTTGAGATTGTAGTGACCCAGGATATCGGGGGCCTCGGTCCAGTAGATCGTGTTGTCTCCTCCCTGCCCAACCCACGTGTCGTCGGCGCCAGCGCTGACCTGGCCTCGCGCTTGAGTGTTGCCACCGCTCAGGGAGAAGACCAAACCGCCGCTGTCGCCCGAGTGCCCCGCCCAACCCGAGGGCTCCCACTGGCCCCCATATGAGATGAGGTGCCTACCCTGGACACCACGCGACTGAACGTCCACCCCTGATCCATTGGCGTGCCAGTAGAGGACGTCTTGGTTGGTCACGCCGATATTGCACGGAACCCCTTGTCCTGCAAAGAACGAGTAGGCACCGTCCTGGCAGACGAAGTCGCCGTCGTACGAGTAAGCGACGCTAGTGATCTTCTTATACGTGGTTGTATCGGATTCGTCGGCGTTGTAGTTCTGTCCGACGATTTCCGTGGCGTCCCACTGATCGGAGACGCTGCTTCCGCCGCCGAAACCGACCTCGTTACCACCCGAGACGACTGGATTGTAGTAGAAGCCGGCCTTGCCGTTACCAGTCTGAATGTCGGAGACAGCGCTGCTCTTAACACAGTGTCCCGCCGTGAGCAGTACCGGCGTGTTATGACCGTCAGTGGTCATCGCGGGGATACCCGCTGTGCAGTAGCCCTCGACAGTGACGAGTTGGTCCCCGGCGATGAATGGCGAGCTGTCGTGCCAGCGCACACCGGCCCAGTACGGGTCGATGGCGTTGGCCGTGACCGCACTGGGGGTCCGGGCGGGCGCCTTTCCGACCAAGCCACTCAAGGCCGTCCCGGACGAGAAGACGATGGGGACAGCACTCTGCCTCATGCTCCGTGCGACGTTCCCGACGGTCGCCCTGGCCTTGGCCACGTCGTCCACGGACACGAGCAACGAGGCTCCGTGGGGGTCAGGGGCGGCGCTGATGAGGTTGTACGCAAGCTGGTGGGTGCTGTACTGGTTCGCCAGTTGATCCCGAGCGGCGTCGAGTTGCTTGCGGGTGTAGCGAGCGCTCTGAATCTTGACCAACGTGGTGTTGATCGACGGCGTTGCGTGCCGTGCCGCGTCGATCAGCCGCTTCGCCTTCGCAGGTTCCGTGACCAGCAGGTCGACCTGATAGTTGGGCGCATCGATGATGACATTGGTATAGATGCCGCTCGACGTCCCGCGCCCCGCGCCGTCGAGGGCCCCCGCCAACGCGCGCAGCGGTGCGAGGTACGCGCCTTGCTGTGCTGGCGTCAGTTGAAGGATCTGGGCTGCGCTGTAGCGCGTGGGTAGCTTCTCAGCGGCTCCGGAAGCCGCGTGTGCCTGTGCGGGCAGGGCAGTCGCGATGCATGCTGCAGCGAGGCTGGTCTTGATCGCAAGACGCATGGGTATCTTCACGTTGCCCTCCGGGTAGATCGATGGCCGGGGGGAGAGAGAAGGCACTTCGATGCAAGGCAGAACCAGCTTGTCGTGCTGCGGCATCCCCCCATGAGCGCCAGCACTGACGAGCCCCGGCGATCATGACTTCAAATCCATGGACTTGTCAACCAACCGTCAGAGACGGTGCCCTGTAAGACTCTGTCGGCAATACGATCAGACGGGGCTCCCGTCGGGGCATACCCGCGGCACGAGTGACCGCGGCTGGTGCGACGTTCGGCGATGCGGATTGGCAGCACGGCCAGCCAGCACAGCGGCGCGGTGGCGTGGATGCGATCACCGATGCCGTGGTAGACGGTACCCCGGTTGAGGGTGCGCTTCGTGGTGCGGATGGCGCGTTCAGATTCCCCGGGGTTCTTGTGCGTCACGTTCGCTGTACTTCGCTGCCGTGCGTGTCGCCGTTCCTATGGCAATCGCTCGGCCGAGTCGTACTCCGCCGCGCGAAGGGTCGACCAGTAGGTGGTGGATGGCATCGCCCGCTCGATGACCGGGTGGAGCGCCTCACCGTGCAGCACCCTGACGCCAATCTCAGCATCAGGCCTGGTCACGTTGTCCACCACGTAGAGATAGAAGGTCTCCGGGTTCTCCCTCGCCGCAGCTAGCTGACGCTCCTCCAGGGGGAGCGACATGCCGCGCGCTGAACCACCAAATGCCTTCACTTCAATCTTGCGAGGGGGGCTCGCGATGTCGTAGCGGTAGCCTGCCGTACTCACATCGACCGGTTCGCGGCCGGCGGTCCGCTCCAGCGCCATGACGTAGTCGATGGCTGTGCGCTCGGTCTCCCGATTGCCCATGCTCCTCCCCTGTCGGATCCGAGCATCTCGCACTCAGCCCGCCTCAATATGCCCGCTTTACAACAATGCCAGTGATCACGCTGCTTGACCTGGGACGTTCTCGGTCGTCCCAGACACTGGCCGATCGCGCCGTCGGCATCCCCGCGTGACCGCGGTCTACCCATCGAACTGGCGCGCAACTGGCGCGGAGCCTGAGCCGCTCACGTGATCGCTACCGGGGCACGGGTAAGGAACGGTGTCGCCTCGGCGCGAACTAGTGCTGCACGGTCCCGTGGGCGCCTGGCCTACAGCATGATGCATCCATGCAAACCAGACTCACCTACAAAGACAGGCAGCAACGACGCGCGTTGCTCTCGGTCTGGGCCGAAGATGAAGCAAGATGCCTACGCGTCGCGGAATCGCATCCGGAAGACGGCGACTGTCCCTCGTGTTCGCGGGCTGCACCCTGCGACGTGCGCTTGCTGCTTGTCCACGCCCGACACTGGCGTCAGCAATCCCAAGTCGGGCAAGCCCGTGGAGTCGGTCGACAACGAGAGTTCACATGCACCTCGGCCGATGTGCTGCAGTGGGTGGAACTGGACGACAAGCGCAACGGCCTTGACAACGAGGCTCAACTTGACCACCTTCTGGCCGGTCTACCGGACCCCGAACCTGAGGACCCCCCGCACCCTCTCTGCCTTGGCTGCAAGGAACCCACGCCCAGCGACCCCCGCATCGATGAGCGCGCCCGCCGAATCACGTTCGAACCATGCGGCTGCGTCCTGGCGATCCGTGAGCCTTGCTAACTTCGCATGCCGGATTCGCGAGCCGATCGCCGGCCTGCCGACTGGGCTCCAATGGCGGAGGGCCGACCTCTTCGTCCCGAAGCAATTCAGGCTGCTGTTCGATGTGCAGCTCCAACCTGGTTGACGTGCCGGAACCGTCCCTGAACGTCCGCGGCTGTACGGCTGAGTACGGCGCCGTTGTAGCGCAGTTAGACACTCACGGCGGGGCACGGTCGTACATCGACAGTTTTCAAGACGGCGACCATCAGGCGGAGCCGACCGCCGTCTACCTGCCAAGTTGCCAGCAAACCCCCTACCAGTGATCGCTACCGTTGCATTGCGTCGGGCGCGGGCGTCACGAGGGCCGGACGGAGGACAGTGCGGTGACCTTCACCGTGTTGTCGCACTCGGCGAAGACGCCGTCGTCCATCGCGATCTGGTGGGCACCGGCGCCCGGGAGGCCTAGCACGATCGTCGGGTAGGAGGCGGGTGTGGCCCCGGAGACGCAGTAGCCGCCGGCCTCTCCCTGCACCTGGACGAAGGTGAGCTTCACCCACGCCTTTTCGTGGGGTGCCAGTCGCACAGCTGACGCAGCGCCCATGTGATGCACCATCAGCGGCAGATTGTGGTCCGGGGCCCCGTTCCCCGCCCCTGCCACCGTCGGGAAGCCCAGCAGCGTGCAGCTGTGGCCCGAGGTGTTCGTGACGCCGACGACCACCGCTCCCGTCCCCGTCCCCTGCGGCCGGACCGCCGCCTGGTGCGCGGGCGACACCGCCACCTCGGCCGCAGTACAGCGCCGTATGGCATCGCTCGACGCCGTGGGCGTCGTCGTAGGCGCGGCGGCCAACGCGGTGAGGGACGAAGTCGGAGTCGCGCTTGCCGCCACGCTCGGACCCGCCGGCGTTGCCGCACCCGCCGTTGCGGTCGGGTCGCACCCGGCCACCAGCCCGACGGCCGCTGCCGCCACCACCGTCGCCACGGCCCCACGGACACGGTTGTTGCGCTGCATGACATACCCCCAAGAGAACCCGGCCGGTTCCCCACCGGCGTTTCGCCCTGGAACACACCACCCTCCCCCGCAGCGGTTTCCCACCCCACCCAGGTGTGACAGAACGGTGACGATCCGCCAGAACCCGGACCCGCCCCGTCAGCTCCGCCACCCAGGGTCGTATCGCGGATCAGGCGGACATGGAGCTGGCCGCCCTCCAGGCCGGGGACACGAAGGAAGCAAAAAAAGGCGCAGGTCAGAACGCATCTGACCTGGGCCGAAATCTGAGCCTCCTGTCGGGTTCAAACCGACGACCCCCGCTTTACAAGAATGCAAGTGATCACGCCGTCTGACCTGGGTCGTTCCCAGTCACGCTGGATTCGCGTCGATCGCCCCGCCAACATCCCCGAGCGCCCGTGACATACCGGCCAATCTGGCGCGCTACTGGCGCACGCGCCACTGGACCGCCTCGGTTAGAGGGTTCGTCAGTGGTTGAGGTTGGCGAACGGCAGCCCGCCGTAGAGCGCCTCGAACTCAGCGATCAAAGCCTTCTCGGCTTCGCGCGGCTGCTCACTCGGCTTCCATCCCACCAGCAGCGCTGCGGAGTCCTGTAGCTGCCAGATGTACCGCCCGCCGTGGTGGCTGGTACCGCCGAGACCGTGACGGGCGTACTGTGCCAGCCTCCCGCGCAGGCCGTGGCCGCCAGCTGCACCAGCCGCGGCCTTCCCGATATAGACGACCTCGGCGCCATCCACCCACTTCTCCGCCAGCTTCTTCACACTCACCGCCGGATCACGCTGCTTGCGCCATCCGGCGGTGCTGGCCGTCTGGAAGGACGGGGCCCGGTCAGCGATCCGCATCACAACGTAAATCCCGCCGCCCCGAGGGATCTGGGAGACCGCGACGTCGGAGAAGCTGACGAACCCATTGAAGCCCCGCAGCTCAAGGCCCTGCAGCGTCAGTGGCATGGGGGAGAGTATGGCCGCCGCGGCCCCGGCTAGCGGTGGTTTGTTGACGGCGGCTCAGGTGCGCAGTAGGCCAGTAGTAGAGGAACGTCGCCTCGCTGCCTGGGAGCGTGTGATGACCCGTCGCGTGCCGTGTCCGCCCGCTCCGGGCCCGCTGGAAGCCTATGCCGCACGCTTCGATGACCTCTTCTCGACCCTGGCACAGCGCCGCGGGTTCCGGGAGTACCTCGCGGGGCTGCTGCTGCCGCGGGACCGCAACAAGACGCTGACCTGCCTGGCCGGCACCGAGCCGGTGGTCGGCGCCCAGCACGCGGCGGTGCAGCGGCTGCAGTTCTTCTTGTCCGAGTCGACCTGGGACCACGAGCGGGTCAACGCCCGCCGGGTGGAGCTGCTGCTGGCCGATCCCGCGACCACTCCGCACATCGGTGGGGTGCTGGTGATCGACGACTCGGGGGACCGGAAAGATGGGAAGGCGACCGCGCACATCGGCCGGCAGTGGCTGGGCCGGCTGGGCAAGACCGACAACGGCATCGTCACGGTGACCACCTGCTGGGCCGACGAGAACCTTTACTACCCGCTGCACGCCGTGCCCTACAGCCCCGCCCACCACTTCCCCAAGGGAAAGAGCGACCCCGACTTCCGCACGAAACTGCAGATCGCCGCCGAACTGGCCCGCACCGCGAAGGCTTCAGGGGTGGCCTTCCGAGCCGTGGCCGCCGACTGCGCCTACGGCGACCAGGATGGCTTCCGCAGGCAACTCCACGCGGTGGGACTGCCGTTCGTCATGGCCCTCAAACCCAGCCACGGCACCTGGGCCTACGGCAAGGACGCCTACACCCCCGCCGACGCCGCCCGTGCCCTGACCTGGACCGACCCCGAACATCCCGGCGACTGGACCGCCGTCGAGCGCACCTTCCGCGACGGACACACCGAGACATGGTGGGCCGCCGACGCCCACCTCGGCTGGTGGGGACCCGACGGCAACGTTCGCCTGGTCGTGGCGACCACCGACCCGACCACCCTGCCCACGCAAGCCACCTGGTACCTGGCCACCGACCTGCCCCGCCCCGGCAGCCCCCGCGAGGCCGACAGCCCCGAACCCGCCGCCGACCTGAACGAAGTCGTGCGGATCTACGGCATCCGACACTGGATCGAGCAGAGCTACAAGCAGGTCAAGGACGAACTCGGGTGGGCCGACTTCCAGGTGCGCTCCGATACCGCCATCCGCCGCCACCAGACCCTGGTCACCTGCGCGTTCTCGTTCTGCTGGGACACCTGGTTCGCTCAACCGCCGGACCGCGAGCTCGCCGTTGTCCCCGCGGTCCCGCCAGCCGAAACTCCGGCAGGATCGGCTGAGAGGGGGCCCAACCAGACCCCATCAGCCCCGCCTGGCCAGCTGGCCCAAGGCGATCCGCGCCGTCCGGGCCTGGCTCGACCCCTGGATCACCCTCCAACGCTGCTGGCGAGCATGGACCAACGCAGCCCCGCCACCCGAACTTCAACCCCTGATCAACGCCGTCGGCGCAGGCCATCCACTTGATCTCTACTCCCCGGTTTAACAAACCACCGCTAGAGGAAATGGGCGTCTCCCGCTCTGCCTTCTACCGCATGCGCGCCCTGGGCGAGGCTCCCAAGTGCTCGAAGCTGCCCAATGGCCAGATCCGGGTCAGCCGCTCCGACCTGGATGCCTGGTGGCAGCACTGCGAGGATGTGGCGTGCTGACCTTCGACGTTCGGATCTACGCCATTGAGCGGCGTCCGGACAGGCCAAAGCCCTTCCGGGTGCGCTGGAAGGTCGGATCTACGCCTCACAGCAAGAGCTACGTCCTCAAAGTACAGGCGGACGGCCGGCGTTCGGAGCTCATGACCGCGCTCCGGGAGGGCCAGCAGTTCGATGAGGAGTCCGGTCTCCCTGCTGCAGAGTGGAAACTGCTCCAGCAGCCGACATGGTTCGAGCACGCCAAGGCCCATGCGGCGATGAAGTGGCCACGGTCGTCGGCAAAGAGCCGCGGTGCCCGTGCTGACGCTCTGGCCACCGTCACCTCCGCCTTAGTGACCGATCGACAGGGTGCGCCGGACGCGAAGGTTCTACGCAGAGCCTTGTCCTGCTGGGCGTTCAATGCCTCCGGACGCTTGCCCGAGCCGCCTGCCGGCATTGCGGCTGCCCTCGCGTGGATCGCTGGGAAATCGGTCCGACTGCCTGCGTTGGAGGACTCCGACACGATCCGCGCGGCCTTGGATGCCTTGTCCCTCAAGCTCGATGGCACGCAGGCCGCCGACAACACGATCCGTCGTAAACGGATGGTCTTCAACAATGCCTTGCAGTACGCCATTGAGCGTCGCCACTTGACCGCGAACCCGCTTCAGTTCGTGGACTGGACGCCTCCCGAGGTAGACGACGAGGTTGACTGGCGCTGGGTACCCAACCCCACGCAGGGCCGTGCGCTGATCGAGGCAGCCGGGGAGGTCTCGGCTCGGGGACGTCACCTCAAGGCGTTTTACGGCTGCATCCTCTATGCGGCCACCCATCCGGCAGAAGCGACGGATCTGCACCTGGCCGACTGCACCCTTCCTGGCCAGGGATGGGGCGTCGTCTTGCTGGCGGGCAGTTCCCCTCGTGCGGGAACGATGTGGACCGACGACGGTCAGACCCACGACGTGCGGGGCCTGAAGCGTCGAGCGCGCAAGAGCACCAGGGAGATCCCCATCCCTCCGGTCTCGTGCAGCTGCTGCGCGAGCACATCAACGAGTTCGGTGTGGCACCCGACGGCCGGCTGTTTCGGGCAGCCGAGGGCGGTCGGCTCCTGTCGAAGGAATACGCCGCCGTGTGGAAGGGGGCACGCAGGGGTGCGCTCACCCCCGAAGAAGTGGCGTCCCTGCTGGCCGACGTGCCCTACGCGCTGCGCCACACCTGTGTGTCCGGATGGCTGTTGGCCGGCGTCGACCCGATCGAGGTTGCGCGGCGGGCGGGACACAGCGTCGCGGTTCTGTTCCGTTTCTACGCAAAGATCATCGCTGGCAGGAGGGACCACGCCAACCAGCAGATCGAGCGCTTCCTCAACGGAGCTGAGCTGCTGGAATAGCGAATCCCCCTGGGGCACACCTGGGGCACACGCGCTGGTCCACAGCGGTATCCGGGCATACATGGTGGGACAGGAATCGAAAAGGGCCGGTATGGGAGCTCATCCCGATACCGGCCCTGATCTGCGTGTTCTGAGCTGCGGAGAGCGAGGGATTCGAACCCTCGGTCACGGTTCCCCGTGACGACAGTTTTCAAGACTGTTCCCTTAGGCCGCTCGGGCAGCTCTCCATGCACGGGCATGGTCCGTGGGGAGGCCCCGTGGATGACCGCGCCCAGGGATCTTCTCATGACTCGGGGCGTGTGTGGGAAGCGAATAGCCCCGTACGGCGGTGGGGCTGGTTGCCGTACGGGGCCGGGTGCGCAGGGTGGGGCGGGGGGCTACTGGTCGCCGACGCGGGAGCCGAGGGTCAGGTTGGTGGTGTGGCTCTGGCCGTCGCGGGTGTAGGTGACGCTGACCGTGTCGCCGGGGTGGTGCGACCAGATCTCGCTGACCAGGGTCGGGCCGCTGTCAATCGCCACCCCGTCCAGCTGGGTGATCACGTCGCCCGGCTTGAGGCCGGCCTTGTCGGCCGGGCCGCCGGCGGTGATCGCCGGGGTGCCCTGGACCGGCGCGGAGGCGATCTTCGCACCGACGCCGGTGTAGCTGTCGTCGCGCAGGATGCCGATGATCGGGTAGACCGGCTTGCCGGTCTTGATCAGCTGGTCGGCGACCCACTTGGCCTGGTTGATCGGGATTGCGAAGCCCAGGCCGATGCTGCCGGACTGGCCGCCGGTGGAGCTGTTGCTGCCCGTCGACTGGATCGCCGAGTCGATGCCGATGACCTGGCCGGAGGCGTTCATCAGCGGGCCGCCGGAGTTGCCCGGGTTGATCGAGGCGTCGGTCTGCAGGGCGTTCATGTAGGAGGTCTGCGCGCCGGTCGAGTCTCCCGAGGCGACGGGGCGGTTCTTGGCGCTGACGATGCCCGAGGTGACCGTGCCGGAGAGCCCGAAGGGCGCGCCGATGGCGATGGTGGTGTCACCCACAGCCACCTGGTCCGAGTTGCCGAGGGCCAGCGGCACCAGCGGCTTCTTCGGCGTCTGGGACAGCTTGATCACGGCGACGTCGTAGCCGGAGGCCCGGCCGACGATCGTGGCCGGGTAGCTGCTGCCGTCGGAGAACTTCACCGTCAGCTTGCCGCCGTTGTCCGACGGAGCCACGACGTGGTTGTTCGTCAGGATGTGGCCCTGGGTGTCGTAGACGAAGCCGGTACCGGTGCCGGACTCCTGCGAGTTGCTGGCCTCGATGGTCACCACGCTGGGCAGCGCACGGGCGGCGATCCCGGCGATGCTGTCGGGTGCGCGGCTGAGCGCCTTGGGGTCGATGGTCGAGGTGACGGTCGTGCTGCCACTCGAGCTGTCCCGAGTCTCGAGCCAGGAGCCGATACCGCCGCCGATACCGCCCGCGATGATCGCCGTCGCGGCGAGCAAGGCGATCAGGCCGCCGCGGCGCTTCTTGCGCGACGCGGTGCCGTCGTCGTACGGCGGGAAGGGAGTTCCGCCCGGGTAGCCGCCGTACTGCGGCTGCGCAGCACCGTACGGGGGCGGCGGGGGCGACTGGTGGGCGTAGGCGGTCGCCTCCACCGGCGGCGGGAACTCCGGGGCGGCGGCAACGGTCGGCAGCGGCTGCTCCGGGAACGCGGCCAGGACGGGCGCGGCGGGAACCGGAGGCACCGGTGGGACGGGTGGAACGGGCGGCACGGTCGGCTCAGCTATCGGCTGCTGCGCGTTCGGCGGCGGGTAGCCGGCGAGAGCCGGGTCAGCCGGCGGGTCGATCGGCTCCTGAGCGGCGACCGGCTGGACGAGGGTCTGCTCGGCCGCTGTGTTGTCCGGGGCGCCGGCGTCCTGGACGGGCTGGACGGGCTGGACGGGCTGGACGGGCTGGACGGGCTGGACGACGGTGTCGTCCGGCGCGGCGTCGGTCGGCACGGCGCGCGTCCGCACGTCGGGGGACGGTCCCGCCGAATCCCCACTGGTGGGGACGGGCTGCTCCGACCCGGCGTTCCCACCCTCGTGCTCGGTACTCACGAATGACCTCCTAGTGCGGGACCTCGGTCCCAAGCATTGCCCACCCAGTGTCAGGGCATCGTAAGGGCCAGCCATGCGCTATTCCCCATGTCGCATCTATAGCGCACCCGTCTGAGAGGTTCCTTACGAGTCCCGAAGGAAGTTGTTAACGCGACTGTTCGGGGGCGTCCGAGGGCACTTGAGGCGTTCGGCAGGCTCTGAGCCAGCTCTGGGCCAGCTCCAGGTCGGCGTCCGGCGGGCGTCCGAGACGCGACCGTGCCTTGGCCTGTCGCGCCTGTGGCCCTAGCATGACCCTCGAACTGATACGCGGGAGCTTGGACCAATCCAGGCTGAGAGGGCGCCGAACACGGGGCGCCGACCGCCTGAACCTGACCGGGTAATGCCGGCGTAGGGAGCTGAGCATCGTGACGTCCGTGTCGCCGTCCCCTGTCCTGGACCAGCCGCAGCCCGGCCCGCGCCCCGAGGCGCCACTCGTCCTGGACACCAACCCGCCGCGCACTCTCGGCTTCCGCGACCAGGCGGCTTTCTGGACGAACCTCGGCGTGAGCCTGATCGGCTTCCAGAGCGCCGCGACCGTCCTGGTCTTCAACGGCAAGGACCTCTCCCTCGCCGCGTCCTTCACCGCCATCGTCGCCGGTACGGTGATCGGCTCGCTGATGCTCGGCGTCGCCGCCGTCATCGGGACCAGGGCGGGCGCGCCCGCGATGGCGATCCTGCGCGGACTGTTCGGCACCCGGATGTCCTACCTGCCGACCGTGCTCAACATCGTCCAGTGCCTCGGCTGGGGCGTGTTCGAGCTGACCGTGATCGCCATGGGCGCGGAGGCGCTGTACGGCGGCGTTCCGCACTGGGTGTACGTCGTGGCCGCGGGCGCGCTGACGACGGCGATGACGATCCGTCCGCTCGGCTCCATCGCCGTGCTGCGCAAGTACGTGGCAGTCGCGGTCGGCGTCGCGATGCTGTTCTTCACCGTGGAGCTGCTGCGCCGGGGCGTGCCGGACCCGAGCCCCGGCAACTGGACCGGCTTCCTTCCGGCCGTGGACTCGGTGATCGCGGTCTCCATCTCCTTCGTGCCGCTGGCGGCCGACTACACCCGGCACGCGAAGACCACTCGGAGCTCCTTCTGGGGCGCGTTCACCGGCTACACCGTCTCCCAGGTGTGGTGCTACGTCGTGGGTCTGCTGGCGCTGGTGCAGGTGGGCGGGGACCCCAACAAGATCTTCACCACCTTCATGGGCATCACGGCGGGCTGGGTCTTCTTCACCGTTCTGGTGGTGCGCGAGGCGGACCAGTCCTTCGCCAACGTCTACTCCACCGCCATGTCGCTGCAGAACCTCTTCCCCAGGGTCGACCGCCGCATCCTGACCGTCGGGCTCGGCGCGCTGGTCACCGGGCTCGCGCTGCTGGTCACCGACTTCACCGGCTACGAGTCCTTCCTCGGGCTGATCGGCGCGGTGTTCGTACCGCTGTCGGCCGTGCTGGCGGTGGACTTCTTCTTCGGCGCGGGAAAGCGCGAAGGCGGCTGGGACCTGTCCGAGACCGCGCCGACGCGCTGGCTCACGCTGCTGCCCTGGGCCGTGGGCTTCGCCGTGTACCAGCTGATCGCACCGGCGCAGCTCACCGGGTGGGCGAAGGGCTGGCCCGACTTCTGGGCGCACGCGCAGGACGCGACCCACATCCACCCGCAGGTGTGGACGTCCGCGTCGCTGTTCTCCTTCGTCGTCCCCGCTCTACTGACCTGGGCCCTGACGCCGCTGCTCCGCAGGGGCCGTTAACCGGCCACACCGTCAGAATTCACCTGACGCAACCGAGGTGGCGGCGGGCGCGCGCCTATCGTTGTTCCGTGTCCAACGCACCTCATCCGCAGACGCCGCAGCCCCGGTCACCGCAGACCAGGACGCCGCAGCGGCAGACGCCGCACCCCCGGACGCCGCTGAGGCCGATCGTGCTTCCCAACCGTGCGGCCACCCGTGTCGTCGCGCACCGGGGCGCGTCCGGCACCCTGGCCGAACACACCCTCGCGGCGTACCAGCTCGCGGTCGAGCAGGGTGCGGACGCCCTGGAGTGCGACGTCAGGCTCACCGCCGACGGCCACCTGGTCTGTGTCCACGACCGCCGGGTGGACCGCACGTCCAACGGCCGGGGCGTGGTGTCGACCCTGGAGCTGGCCCAGCTGTCCGAGTTGGACTTCGGCTCCTGGAAGGGCGTGGTGGACTGGGCGGACGCCACGCACACGTCGGTGCTCACCCTGGAGCGGTTGCTGGAGTTCGCCACAACCTGCGGCCGCCGGATCGAGCTCGCCATCGAGACCAAGCACCCCACCCGCTACGCGGGCCTGGTGGAGCGCCGGCTACTGGAGCTGCTGCACCGCTTCGACCTGGTCACGCCCAAGAGCGGCGAGCGCTCCCCGGTGCGGATCATGAGCTTCTCCCAGCTGTCGCTGCGCCGGGTGCGTGAACTCGCTCCCGCCATCCCCACCGTCTTTCTGATGGAACGGGTGCCGCTGCGCTTCCGCGACGGCAGCCTCCCGCACGGGGCACGGATCGCCGGACCCGGCATCGACCTGGTGCGGTCCAATCCCGGTTATGTGGCCGTGCTGCACCGCGCCGGGCACCGGGTGCACGTGTGGACAGTCGACGATCCGGAGGACGTCGAGCTGTGCCTGCGGCTGGGCGTGGACGCGATCATCAGCAATCATCCGCGCCAGGTACTTGACCAGCTGGGCCGGTAGTGCGGACCATACCGAGTCAGAGGGTTCGCCGCGACGTACTCCGGACGTAGCTCTCCGGACGGCGTGCGCGGGCGCACCGAAATCACCGGAAATTCCCCCGGATCGCCATTCTTCACCACCCTGGATAAACGCTCAGTCACCAGGTCGCTACGCATAGTAAAAAGAGTGCCAGGGTTCGACTTACCGATGCTTCGGGATGCCCTGAGGTCCTTCCATTCTCGTTTCCGCCACGTCCGCACCGGGCATTCACACCCTGGCTGACAGCTGAGGAGGAGGTCCGGGGGTGGCGCTGGTGGTAGCGCGTGATGTGCCGACTTCTTCGGCGACCATGGCCGTGCCGCATGGTCCCGCGAGCGTGAGCACCGCACGGCGTCGTCTGCGAAAAGATCTCGCCGAACAGCAGGTGCCGGACGTCGTCATCGACGACGCCGTACTCATACTTTCCGAACTACTGAGCAACGCCTGCCGCCACGCCCGGCCGCTGGACCCTGCGCTCGACTGCGCGCACAACGGGTCACACGCCGGAGCGCACGGCGGGTCCCACGACGGTGTACGGGACGCGTCGGAACCGGCGTCGCCGAGCGGCGCGCGTCCCGACGGCGGCCGTCCCGACGGCGGCCGCGTGGTCGTCGGCTGGGAGCTGCACAGCGACGGTCTGCTGACGGTCGAGGTCACGGACGGCGGCGGGCCGACCCGTCCCCGGCGCGGGAGCCCGTCGTTGACCGCGCGCGGGGGGCGCGGGCTCAGCATCGTCGGGCAACTGGCCAGCGACTGGGGCGTGCGGGACGCTCCGGGCGAGGTCACCGTGTGGGCGGTGCTGCCGGTACGGGCCCGGCATGCACGGCGCGGGGGCGCGAACTCGACCACGGCGTAGCACGGCGCGGGGGCGCGAACTCGACCACGGCGTAGCGCGGCGCGCCTCCGATGCCCGGGGCTACCCCGATCGGCGGACCGGCCGCCGTCGGGGTGACGGGTCGCGCGGTGCGGCGGCACTAGGCTCGGGGCGGTACACCGAGAGCTGCCCATCTGGAGATCCACACCATGGCGAAGAAGCCCGCGAAGAAGGCGCCCGCGCGCGCACAGTCCACCGCAGCCGGAACCGGGGACGTCCCCGTCGTCGGCGCGCGGGAAGCGTGCCCGTGCGGTTCGGGCCGCCGTTACAAGGCCTGCCACGGACGCGAGGCGTCGCACGCCGTACAGGAACTGGTGCAGCGTCCGTTCGAGGGCCTGGTCGGCGAGGGCGACTGGGTCGCGCTGCGCGAGCTGGTCCCGGCGGCGACGGTGCCGCTGACCCTGACGACGGAAGCCCTCGCGGGTGCGAACGGTGACGTTCCCTCGGTGATGCTGGCAACCGTGCTGCCGATGGCCTGGCCCGCGATGCGCCGTCAGGACGGCAGCGTGCTGCTGGGTCTGCAGACGCAGAGCTCGTCCGGCGACATCAGCCGGGACGTGGCGGACGCACTGGTCCAGGCGCTGGCCGCGGAGCCTGGCACGCCCGTCCCGCCGCGTCGCCCGCAGGCCGACTCTCCCCGGCTGCAGGACCTGCTGGACGGCTCGGCGCCGTTCCGGCCTGCCGTGCACACCGGCTTCGAGTTCTGGTTGGAGGACGCGGATTCGGCCACCGGCGAGGTCGCCGCCTCGCTGGAGCAGGCGAACGCCGCGGTGATCCCGACCGTGCGGCTGACCTCGGTGGACACCGCCTACTGGTGCTCGGTGCCGGACAAGAACCACCTGCGCTGGGTGATGCCCCACGCGGAGGAGGAACTGCTGGACGCCCTGGCGCGGTTGGCAGCGGCGGAGCAGGCCGGGCTGGGCGAGGGGACGAAGCTGGTCGGCTCCTTCCGCGCGCACGGGCTCACGGTTCCGGTGTGGGACCTGCCGTCCGCGATGTCGGCGGAGGACTGCGAGAAGCCTGCGGCGGCCTTCGTCGAGCGCCTCGCCGGCGCACTGGCGGAGACCGCGCCCCTCACGGCGCAGGAGCGCCGGGCGCGCGCCGGGCTGGTGAACCGTCAGGTGACACTCGGCTGAGTACGTCCGGATGACTACCGCGCCCCCTTTACGGAAAGCATCCGAAAGAACACAATCGGCAACGGGGGCGCGCCAGTCGGGACCAAGAAGCGTGATGTGCATCACATATTCCCGTGGAGTGCCACATTCGTGGCACTCGAGTCCGCCGAGGGAATTTGCTTGCGGCGCAATTCTTGTTACGGTTTAAACAGCTCGGTCGCTGGTGCATCCCCCGTCGCCAGCGGCCGAGCCTTTGCTTTTTCCGGAGCCGGCCGCAGGGCCGCGCCTGCGCGAGGCCCCTCAGTAGGCCAGCCGGGCTCCGTCAGGTGTCGCCGCGCTCGCCGCGACCAGAGCACCCATCAGATCGCTCACCGAGGGCAGCCACGGCAGGGGCGGCAACGGCGCCTCACCACCCGCAGCGCCCGCCCCGGACGGCACCGCCATGACCGCCGCCGGCTCCGGCAGCCGCGCCCATCCGACCGCTCCCGTGCCGATCCTGGACGGCGGAAGCACCAGGTAGCCGCCCGTGCCGTGGTAGCGCAGGCTCGTCGGCACCCATTCCTGTGCGATCAGCAGCTCGGCCAACTCCTGCATCGTGTACGGCGCGACCAGAAGCACGTACCGGGTCGGCGTCGCGATCACCGGGCCGGTCCTGATCCGCAGCGCGTCGAAGTACTCGAGCACCCGCGCCCCGGCCGCGGCCGGCAGGCTCACCGCGGAGACCTGGCCACCGGTCGCCACCAGGATCGGCGCGTCCGGGTGCTGCCGCCACCACCAGCGCACCATCCGGGGATCGGTGGTGGCCGCGAGCAGCGAGGGGTCGTGCGGATGCGCCCCCGGCGTCGGGCAGTCAGGACGAGGGCAGTGGCAGCCCTCCGCGCTCGCGACCGCACCGGGGAGCACCGGCCAGCCCCACTCCTCGGCACAGGTCGTCGCGGCGGCGAGCAGAAGAGCCCGATCCCTGCGTCGCGCACCCCACGGAAGACGACCCCGCCGGGACAGCTCCCGTCGGAGGAGAGTGGTGAGAACCCCGCGCATGAGCACTCGTTCCTTTCCGTGACCAGTCAAGGATCGGTACGTGATCTCGCGCAACGAGTAGCGCACCACGCCCGACGCGCTCTGCGGAACCTGGCGAAGGGGTGGCGCAGGGTGGCGATTGACACGCCATCCGTACCAGGCTTCTACCCCGGAACCCGGAAGTTGCCTCAGTATTTCCCGCTCGGCTTCCGAGGCTTTCCGGACCGCAGCCAAACCGGCCCCGCCCTGGGCGGGCGATCCCGTCGGCTCCGTCGCGCACATGCCCTCGTGCACCCTCGCGGAGCGTCTCGCGAGCATGTCCACTTACGAGATTGACGCATCGTCTGGAATGACGCAGCGGAACCGGAGATGGTTCCACCGTTCGGGTCATTCCGGATGAAGGTCAGGAGCCAAAGGAGGACCGAATCCAAGGACGGGAACACGGACGCACCGGGGGCGACCAGGTCTTTGGCAGGGTTGGCATGTCCATATGGGCAGCGCCGGACGCGCTGTCCTCGTACGATCCGGGGATGGACGCGCAGCGGGAGCAGGAGAGCCACCCACGGACTGGCGAGAAACCCTTGGCAACCAGCACTTCTGACGTGCCGTCCCCCACCCCGGAGCCGGTAGCGGCACCAGCGGCGGCACCCGCCGCAGTGGCGGTGGTGATCCCCGCGCACAACGAGGCGTCGCGGATCGCGCTCACCGTGCTCGCCGCGCGGCAGATCCCCGGTGTGGATCTCGTCGTCGTCGTGGACGACGCCTCCACCGACTCCACCGCCAGGGTCGCTGAGGAATCGGGGGCGACGGTGGTGCGCCTAGCCACCCGCAGCGGGCGGACGGAAGCACTGGTCCAGGGAATCGCGCAGGTCACAGCGCGCGAGGCGGCGACAGCCGGACTGCCGGCCGAGCGGTCGGCCGAGCGGTCAGCGGGGCGGTCGGCGGAGCCTGGGGGAGTGCGTGAACGAGGGCCCGAGGGCGGGCCTCCGGGAGGCGCGTTGGCTGGATCCGCACCCCGGCACCTCCTCTTCCTCGACGCGGACCTCCAGCAGAGTGCCGCCGAGGCGGTCCGCCTGCTGGAGCCCGTGCTCGCCGGCGCGGCCGACCTCGCACTGGCGGCACCGACCGCCGACCCGGGGCCCGAGGGGGTCGCGTCCCGGCGTGCGCGCAGGGACATCGAGCAGTCCACCGGGTTCGCCAGCACCCGCCCGCTGGCCATCGAGGCGTGCTTGACCAGGGCTGCTCTGAGCGCCGCCGAGCCGCTGTCCGGGGGAGCCGGGGCCGGAGCCGGTCTGATCATCGACCTGCTGCAGCAGGGTTTCCGCGTCGTGGAAGTGCCCGTCGCCTGGGCCCACCGGCCGCCCCGACGCGGTGCGCGGGCCCGGCTGCGCGAGCTCAGACGGTGGCGCGAGGTGCGGCGGGCGCTCGCGTCCCGCTGACCCGGCGTCAGCACTCTGCCGAAAACGAACACAGAAACGATCACCTAGAGCAACGTTTTTCGGCCACGTATTCGGGCAAAGACACCAATCATCCGACAGCTCACAGTTCTGGACATCACCCGATCGGTGTGTGTAGAAGTGAGTCATTAATTGCCGTATGGCATGACATGGGGGTGCAAAATGACCGATTTCAGGCAAAAGAGGTACGCATCCCTGTCGGCTGCCAGAGTCGGCCATTCACTCAGCGTTACCCGATTCGGTGCGTCTCCCTTCCCGCTCGCACCCGAAGCGAAGGGCGTGCGACATGGCTGAGTCCTCCTCTCCCGGTACCGGCCGAACCCTCGACGGCGGAAGCAGTCAGGCCTTCGGTTTCCCCGCCCCCGTGGCGCCGCCCAAGGAACAAGCCACAGGACAGTCCAAGCCACAGGCGACAGCGGCGACGCCGGACAGCGGCCTTCGCAACGAGGCTGCCAGCGCCGATCCGCTGTCCGAGCTCACCACCCTCTACCAGCTCACCGAGCGGCTGACCGCAGCCTCCTGCCTGGAGGACGCACTGCGCGGAGTCCTCCAGGCAGGGGCCGCCATCCTCGGCGCGCAGCGCGGAATGCTGCTGCTCGCCGAGAACCACCAGCCGCACGCCCCCGCCTTCGGCACCATCGACTCCCCCGGCACCATCGTCGGCTTCGGTCTGGACCGCCCCGCCCTCGGCGCCCTGGAGACCGTGCCCCGCGACAGCGGTCCGTACGCGGGCCTGCTCAGCGGCTCCCCCGACGTCCTCAACGCCGGCCCGCTCAACCCGGGGACCGGCACCACCGACACCTCCCTCACGGCCGTCGGTGCCAGCCGCGAACCCGATTCCGCCCCAGGCCCCGGATCCAGTGGAGGTCCCGCGTCGGCCGCTCCTACGGTCCCCGGCGCCAGGTTCCGCGAGGTCGCGGGGCAGCTCGGCATCAGCGCCTCCTACGCCCTGCCCCTCGCCACCCCCGGTGAAGGCCGAGACCCCTTCGGCGCCGTCGTCTGGTTCTACGACGCCCCCGCCACCCCGAGCGAGAGTGAACGGCGACTCGCCGGGCTGTACTGCTCAGCCGCCTCCCGGCTGATCACCAAGGAGATCGAACGGGACCGGCTGCGGCGCACCGCCGACGCCTTGCGCCGGGGTCTGCTCCCCGACCGGCTCCCCCGTGTGTCCGGCATCCAGCTCGCCGCGCGCTGCCTCCCCGCCGGGCTCGACCTCTCCGAGGGCAGCGACTGGTACGACGCGATCGCCCTGCCCGACAACAGCGTGGCCCTCAGCGTGGGCAGCGTCACCGGCGGCGGAGCCGACTGCGCCGCCGCGATGGGCAGGATCCGCGCCGCGCTGCGCGCGTACGCCGTGCTGGAGGGTGAGGACCCGGTCTCCGTCCTCGGCGACCTGGAACTGCTGCTGAAGACTACCGAGCCCGCCCGCACCGCCACCGCGCTGTACGCCTACCTCGACCCCCGCAGCCGGCAGTTGTCGCTCGCCGGGGCGGGGCAGTGCCCGCCGCTGCTGGTCACCTCCTTCGGCGCCAGCTTCGTGGAGACCTCACTGTCCGCACCGCTGGGGATGCTCAGCTGCTGGGAGGCCCCCGGCGTGGAACTGCGCGCCGACCGAGGCGACCTGCTGCTGCTCTACACCGAGGGTCTGGCCCGCCGCTGCGGCGACTCGCTGCACACCGGGCAGGCGCGGCTGCGCTCGGCTGCGGCGGCAGCGCCGCGCGAGGCCCGGCAGGACCCCGATCGCTTCTGCGCGCACCTGCTCAGCACCTGCCTGGACGCCCCCGGGCGGAACGGCGCCGCGCCCTCGGGGGCGGACGACATCGTGTTGCTCGCCGCACGGTTCGAATAGCTACGAAGCGGCCGCGCGACAGCAGCGCCGGAGCCGGTTCAGGAAGGGAGGGACACCTCGGCCCTGTCGATCACCCACCGGTACGTCATAGGATTGTAGGGACCGCCCACCCGTCTCACCCCTGACGCGCCGGGGCGGTCTCGTACGACGAGGAGGCGACGCAGGTGACCGAGGACCGTACCGAGGCCCTTATCGACGCAGGCGACGAAGCGACCAGCGACGACAAGCCGATCAAGGCCCGCAAGAACGGCCTCTACCCGGCGCTGTCCGACGAGCTCGCCGAGGTCATGAAGTCCGGCTGGGACGACACAGAGCTGCGCGACCTCGCTCCCATCGAGCAGTCCGCGTACGCGGCCAAGCGGCGTGCCGCGCTGTCCGCCCGCTTCCCCGGCGACCGACTGGTGATCCCCGCCGGAAGCCTGAAGACGCGCGCCAACGACACCGAGTACCCCTTCCGCGCGTCCACCGAGTACGTGCACCTCACCGGCGACCAGACCCAGGACGCCGTGCTGGTGCTGGAGCCCCGCACCGGTCCCGGGCTGACCGGCCACGACGCCACCGCCTACCTGCTGCCCCGCTCCAACCGGCAGAACGGCGAGTTCTGGCTCGACGGCCAGGGAGAGCTGTGGGTCGGCCGCCGCCACAGCCTCGCCGAGGCCGAGGCGCTGCTCGGCCTGCCGACGCGCGACGTGCGCAAGGTGGTCCCGGAGCTGGTCGAGGCGGCCGCCACCAGGCCCGCGACCACCCGCATCGTCCGCTCCTACGACGCCGCCCTGGAGGCAGCGCTCGCCGAGCACACCACCACGCACGGCGACGAGGAGCTGCGGGTCTTCCTCAGCGAGCTCCGCCTGGTCAAGGACGAGTGGGAGGTCGGGGAGTTGCAGGCCGCCGTCGACGCCACCGTCCTCGGCTTCCAGGACGTCGTCCGGGAGCTGGCGCAGGCCGTGGCCACGTCCGAGCGCTGGATCGAGGGAACCTTCTACCGGCGCGCCCGGGTGGAGGGCAACGACATCGGCTACGGCTCGATCTGCGCCGCCGGGCCGCACGCCACCACGCTGCACTGGGTCCGCAACGACGGCGACGTCCGACCCGGCGAGCTGCTGCTGCTCGATGCCGGAGTGGAGACGCACACCCTCTACACCGCCGACGTCACCCGCACCCTGCCGATCGACGGCCGTTTCAACGAGCTGCAGCGCAAGATCTACGACGCGGTGTTCGACTCCCAGGAGGCCGGCATCGCCGCGGTGAAGCCGGGCGCGCGCTACCGCGACTTCCACGAGGCCTCGCAGCGGGTACTCGCCGAGCGCCTGGTCGAGTGGGGCCTGGTCGAGGGCCCGGTCGAGCGCGTCCTGGAGCTGGCGCTGCAGCGCCGCTGGACCCTGCACGGTACCGGTCACATGCTCGGCCTCGACGTCCACGACTGCGCGCAGGCGCGTACGGAGACGTACGTGGACTGCGTGCTGGAGCCGGGCATGGTGCTGACCGTCGAGCCGGGCCTGTACTTCCAGGCCGACGACCTGACGGTGCCTGAGGAGTACCGGGGCATCGGTGTGCGGATCGAGGACGACATCCTGGTCACCGCGGACGGCAGCCGCAACCTGTCGGAGGGCCTGCCGCGGAGGTCTGCCGACATCGAGGCGTGGATGGCGGGCCTGCAGGGCTGAGCCTCCAGACTTGCGGGGGCCGGTGGTGGCGGGATCTTCAAGGCCGATAAGATCCCGCCATGCCGCTGTCCGCCATGCTCGCCATCGCGTCCCCTCCCCCGGCCGCGCACACCGTCGCGGTGCTGGCCTTCGACGGGATGGCGCCGTTCGAGCTCGGCGTCGTGGTCGAGGTGTTCGGGCTGAACCGGCCGGAGGTCGGTGACATCCCCTGGTACGAGCTGCGGGTCTGCGCGGAACAGCCCGGGAGCGACCTCCGGGCGGTCGGCGGGTTCAGCCTGAGGGCCGAACACGGCCTTGACGTGCTCGCCACCGCCGACACGGTGATCGTCCCCGGCGTGGCGGACGCACGCGGGGAGGTGTCGCCCGCGCTGGTCGACGCACTGCGGACGGCACACGCACGCGGCGCGCGGCTGGTGTCGATCTGCTCCGGCGCCTTCGCGCTCGCCGCGACCGGGCTGCTCGACGGGCAGCGGGCCACCACGCACTGGCGCTACGCCGAGCTGCTGGCCGAGCGCCACCCCTCGGTCGAGGTCGACGCCGACGTGCTCTACGTCGACAACGGCTCCGTGCTGACCAGCGCCGGCAGCGCCGCGGGCATCGACCTGTGCCTCTATCTGGTGCGCAGCGACCACGGCGCGACGGTCGCCAACACCGTCGCCCGCCGCTTCGTCGTGCCGCCGCACCGGGACGGCGGGCAGGCGCAGTTCATCGAGGCGGCGGTGCGGCCGATGGCGGAGGAGGACGACGGGGTGGCCCGCAGCATGGCCTGGGCGCTGGAGCGGCTGGCCTCCCCGCTGACGGTCCCTTCGCTGGCGCGGGCGGCGCGGATGTCCGAGCGCTCGTACCTGCGGCACTTCACCCGGCGCAACGGGACCAGCCCGATCCGCTGGGTCGTCGCCCAGCGGATCGCGGCCAGCCTGCCCCTGCTCGAAGCGGGGGACGGCACGGTGGAGGAGGTCGCCGCCGCGGTCGGTTTCGACAGTCCCGCGACCTACCGGCACCACTTCGCCCGCGCCATGCGCACCACCCCCACCGGCTATCGGCGGGCCTTCGCCCGCGTGGCCTGACCATCCGTCAGGACACCGCGCCCCCGGCCTGGTCGACTCCCTCGGCCCGGTCGGCGTTGGCGATGACGGCGTCGTGGAACCAGACGGCTCCGCCCTCGACCTCCTGCTCGTACGTCGCCGTGAAGCGCGGGTCGGAGATGTACATCTCCGCCAGGCCACGCTGGATGGCGTAGGAGCAGTCGTAGAAGTTGCGGGTGATGTGCTGCCGGTGCTCCTCGGCGATGGCCATCGCCTGCTCGCTGTCGGGTGCGGCGCCCGCGAGGACCGCCTCGGTGATGCGCTGCATGATGTCGGTGCTCTCGGACTTGATCCGGACCCAGTCCTCCTTGGTGAGCTGGGCCGTGCGCTGCTGGGACTGTTTCCAGGCGTCGGTCTCGCCCCAGCGCTGCTCGGCCTCGGCCTCGTACTCCTGGTAGCCCTCGCCGAACATCTCGAACTTCTCTTCGGGGGTGAGGTTGATTCCCATCTTTCTTGCCTCCAGTGCTTCTTCCACGGCTGCGGCCATCTCCTGGAGCCGGGCGATGCGTCCGCTGAGCAGCCGGTGCTGGCGGCGCAGGTGCTCGGACGGGCTGACGTCGCGGTCGTCCAGGATGGACGCGATCTCTTCGAGGGAGAAGCCCAGCTCGCGGTAGAACAGGATCTGCTGCAGCCGGTCCAGGTCGGCGTCGTCGTACCGGCGGTAGCCGGCGGGCGTGCGTCCGCTCGGGGACAGCAGCTTGATCTCGTCGTAGTGGTGCAGGGTGCGCACGGTCACCTTGGCGTAGCCGGCGACCTGGCCTACCGAGTAGCTCATGGTTCTTCTCTCCCTTCCGCGCTCCAGCCTGGCTCCTCACGTTGCGTGAGGGTCAAGCCGCAGCTCGCGAAGGGCTCCGGAAGGCACGCCGGAAAGCTTCAGGAGGCGTGCAGCAGGGGGTGGTCGCGGTACTTGAGCATCTTGTCGAAGGAGACCACGGCGCCGCTGCGGGGGTGGTTGCGGTACTGGACGTGGTCCATGAGCGCCTGGATCAGGAAGAGGCCACGGCCGTTCTCGGCGTACAGGTCGGGCAGCTCGGGCAGCTCGGGCAGTTCGCACAACTCGGACAGTTCACGCAGCTCGCGCAGGTCGACGGCGGCTTCCGCGTCGGCGGCCCGGACGACGACGGCCTGGGCAGTACGGCGGCGGCGCTGTCTGCCGTGCTCGGAACCGGGACGCGCGAACGCGGCCGACGGGAGCGCCGGCTCGGGAGCGGCGAACCGGGGGTCCACGGAGAAGCCCGGATCCACCGAGAAACCGGGGCCGCTGTCGGTGATCTCGACACGCAGGCAGCCGTCCTCGATCATGGCGGTCACCTGGAAGCCGTTGTCCTCGCCGGCGTCGGTGATGTGCGCCGCGTGTTCCACGGCGTTGGCGCAGGCCTCGGTCAGGGCGACGCCGACCTCATGCGAGATGTCCGGGTCCACGCCGGCCGAGGCCATGGTGCCGAGCAGGATGTGACGGGCGAGGGGCACGCTGGCCGGTTCGCGCCGCAGATGTAGAGACCACCAGATGTCCACGGCAGGCTCCTCCGGGCTGCGGCTCCACATACCACTACCTATAACCGACCTTCAGGGGTATCAACCTCGTCAGCGCCATCTCGTCACTCCTCTGGCGGATGTACAGAGGTAAAGGGACAGGTGTGGAGCACGCTGAGGGGTGCGCGCATTGGTGCGCGCGCGGGCGTGCGCTCCCACGGCTCGACGCGGGACGGGCACCCCGTCGGGGGGCGCGCAACCCCCGATGAGAGACTGACGACCGTCATGTCTGTGTACCCCGAGGCTCCGGCGTCCAGGCCGGATCACGCCGCCGCACTGGACCTTCGCGTACTGAGGGCACTGCCCTTCGCGGCGGTCTGCGTCGCGGTGTCCGCGCTCGGGCACTGCATCGCGGGCGGCGGAGCGATCCCCCTGGACGCACTGCTGCTCGGCGGGATCGCCGTGTGGGCTGTCGCGGCGGCGCTCGCCGGCCGGGAACGCTCGCTGCCCTCCATCGCGGCCGGGCTCGCCGTCGGCCAACTCGGGCTGCATCTGCTGTTCCACCAGGCGGCGATGAGCCGGATGGCGGCGATGCCTGCCATGCCTGCGATGCCTGCCATGGCGGGTGTGGGCGGCATGACCGGGAGCCCCAGTGCGGGAGGCTCCGGTGCGGCGAGCGCGCTGGACGCGCTCGCCGCCCGGCTGATCTGCGGTCCCGACGGTTCCGGCTCCGCCCTCGCGCTTCCCCCGGGGACCACGGCCGGTCAGATCATCAGCCAGGCAGGTCTGGACCCGCACCTCTCTTCTCTTGTCGCCCCTCACCTGCCCTTCTGGACCCACGCCGCGTTCCTCGGCCTCTCCCCGCTGATGATGCTCGGCCACCTCACCGCCGCACTGACCGCCGGCTGGTGGCTTCGACGCGGCGAGGCCGCCGTGTGGCGGCTGATCCGGCTCACCGCCCAGGTCACCGAGACCCTCGCGCAGACCTGGACCGCGCCGCTGCGCACCCTGCTCGCGCTGGCCACCGCACTGCTGCGCGGCCTGCTCGGTGCCCTCGGCACCCCTGACGGAACGGCGCGGCTCGGCACCAGGGACACCCGAAACAGGCGACTTCCCCGGGCAGCACTGCTGCGGCACCAGGTCGTCCGGCGCGGGCCACCCCTGGCGCTCGCGGCCTGACCCTGCGCCCACGCGACGCACTCCTGCTCCGGAGGCAGCTCCGGTGGCGCGGACAGGGCAGGCCGACCACGCCGTCCTGTCCACGTTCCTCCTCATCAGGAGAGCTGTATTCCATGCGTACCATCGCCATGACCGCGACCGCGAAGCGCCGTGTCGGCACGATCGGGGCCCTCGCCGCCGCCGGTGTCCTGCTGCTCGTCGGATCCGCCTCGGCGCACGTCACCGTGCAACCCTCCAGCGCCGCCAAGGGCGCGTCCGACCAGGCATTCTCCTTCCGGGTCCCCAACGAGAAGGACGGCGCGACCACCACCGAGGTGCAGGTCTACTTCCCGACGGACCACCCCATCCCCTCCGTGCTGGTGAACTCCATGCCCGGGTGGAAGGCCGCCATCGCCACGAGCAAGCTCAAGACCCCGATCCAGACCGACGACGGCGCCATCACCGACGCCGTCTCCTCGATCACCTGGACGGGCGGCAGCATCGACCCCGGGCACTACCAGGACTTCACCGTGGACTTCGGCCAGCTGCCCAGTGACACCGACCAGTTGACGTTCAAGGCCCTGCAGACCTACAGCGACGGCACGGTGGTGCGCTGGATCCAGCCCGTCCAGGCGGGGCAGCCCGCGCCCGCCAACCCGGCGCCGGTGCTCCACCTCACCAGCGCGATCAGCACCACCAGCACGGCGACTTCCGCGCCGTCCGCGGCCGCGGCGTCCGCTGCGAAGGCGTCCGCTGCCAGGGCGTCCGGCAGCGACACCACGGCGCGCGTGCTCGGCGGAGTCGGAGTGGTCGTCGGCCTGCTCGGCGTCGGCTTCGGCTTCCTCGGCTGGCGCCGGGGCAGCGCGACCCGCAGCGACGGCTGATCCCGCGCGGGGCGGACGGGGCAGCAGCTCCGTCCGCCCCGCGCCCCACCTGGCCTGCCCGACACCCGCGCCCGCACCGTCGCCCCGCCCTTGCCCCTCACCCTCGGGCGGCGCCACCGCCCGACCATGAATGGATCTTCGATGTCGCACACCCTGCGTCGCCGCTCCCTGCTCACCGGCGCCGTCGCCGCCTCCGCCGCGCTCCTGCTCAGCGCCTGCGGCAGTGGCTCGACCGGCAGCTCCGGGGACAGCTCGGCGAACCAGCCCTCCGCACAGACGAACAACTCGCCGTACAAGGGCAGCTACCTGGGCCGCACCTTCACCAAGCCGGACGTCACCCTGACCGACACCAGCGGCAAGCCCTACAACCTGGCGCAGCAGACGGCGGGCCGGACCGTGCTGCTCTACTTCGGCTACACCCACTGCCCGGACGTCTGCCCCACCACCATGGGCGACATCGCGGTGGCTGTGTCCAAGCTGCCCAAGTCCCAGCAGCAGCAGATCGCCGTGGTCTTCGTGACCACCGACCCCGCCAAGGACACCCCGAGCACCCTGCGCAGCTGGCTCAACTCGTTCAACAGCAGCTTCGTGGGTCTGACCGGCGACATCGCCACCATCATCCAGGCGGCCAAGTCGGTCGGCGTGTACGTGGCCGCACCGGCGCAGGGGCAGGAGCCGGTGCACGGAGCCCAGGTGCTGGCGTTCCTCCCCACCGACAACAAGGCGCATGTCCTCTACACCAGCGGGACGGCGTCGGCGGACTACCAGCACGACCTGCCACTGCTGATCAAGGGCGTGACCGCGTGAGGCGGGCCGGGCTGGCAGGCGCGGCGGTCGCGGCGGCGATCGCGGCTCTGGGAGCGACGTTGGCCGCGTGTGGCGGCGTCACTCCGGTGGACCGCTCGGCTGCGAAGATCAGCGTCGAGGGGGCGTACATACCCCTGCCCGCCTCCCCGGACATGGCCGCGGCGTACTTCCGGATCAGCAACAGCGGCGGCACGTCCGACCGCCTGGTCGCTGTGAGCAGCCCGGACGCGCGGAGTGCGGAGATCGACGCGTCCACGGCGACCTCGATGGACCGGATCGACGGCCTGGACGTACCCGGGCACGCCACTGCTCTCCTCGCACGTGGCGGCAGGCACGTCATGCTGATGGGCATCTCGCCCGCGCCCGAGGTCGGGCGGACCGTCGACCTGCGGCTCACCTTCGAGCACTCCGGGACGGTCACCGTCCACGCCACCGTCCAGCCGCTGACCTACCAGCCCCCGAAGTGACGGACACCATGCTGACAGACACCATGCTGGGAGCCTGCCGCCCGCCCAAGCGCACCGCAGCCGCACTGCTCACGCTGCTCGCCGCCCTGCTCGGGCTGATGCTCGCCGGGGCTACCGGCGCGTCCGCGCACGCGGCGCTGCTGTCCACCGATCCTGCGCAGGGCTCGGTCGTGCAGGCCGCGCCGACCCAGGTGACGCTGCACTTCAGTGAGCAGGTCACGCTGGAGTCCGACGCCGTGCGGGTGTTCGACCCCAGCGGCAAGCGCGTCGACACCGGCAGCAGCGGGCACGCAGGGAACGACGACTCCACCGCACGGGTCCAGCTCGGCACCGCTCTCGCCCAGGGCACCTACACGGTCGCTTGGCGGGCCATCTCCGCCGACACCCACCCGGTCTCCGGCGCGTACACCTTCTCCTACGGACATGCCTCCAGCACCACGGCCGTCGCCGGTGAGCAGGCCACCCGTGGCGACGCGCTGGTGGGATTCCTCTACGGAAGCGCGCGGAGCGTGCAGTACGGCGCGTTCGCGCTGCTGGCCGGTTCGGTCGCGCTGGTGCTGCTCTGCTGGCCGTCCGGGGTACGGCTGCGCTCCGTGCAGCGGTTGATGCTCGGCGGCTGGGCGGCGCTGCTGCTGGCGACGGTGGCCCAACTGCTGCTGCGCGGGCCCTACGAGGCAGCGACCGGGCTTGGCGCGGCCTTCGATCTGACGGTTGTTCAGCAGACCTTGGGCGAGCGGCTGGGGACGCTGCTGGTGGTGCGGATACTGCTGCTCGCCGCGGTCGGGGTGTTCCTGTCACTGCTGGCGGGGCAGACCGGCATCGGCCTGCCGCAGGACGAGAGCACCGATCTCAGAACGGAGCGCCGTCTGCGCACCACCCTGGGCATCGCCGGAGCAGTGCTCTCCATCGCCCTGGCCTGCACCTGGGCACTCGCCGATCACGCCTCGGTCGGCATCCAGGTCGGCCTCGCGGTCCCCCTGGACGTGGTGCACCTGAGCGCCATGGCCTGCTGGCTCGGCGGGTTGGCCGCGGTCCTCGTCGGACTGCGCACTGCCGTGGCCGACGGGGGAATAGGGGTACGACAGGTTGAGCGCTTCTCGACGGTCGCGCTCTGCTCCGTAAGCGCCCTGGTCGGCACCGGCGTCTACCAGGCGTGGCGCGGCCTCGGCTCCTGGAGCGCGCTCACCACGACCACGTACGGGCGGCTGCTGCTCGTCAAGATCGGCGCGGTGCTGGTGATCCTGGCGGCGGCGTGGATGTCCCGCCGCTGGACGGCGCTGCTCCGCGCGGAGCCCGACGTCGTGGCAGCAGGCGAGGCCGAGGACGAAGCTGCGGCCGAGCCGCAAGAGGCCGCGGCGCTGCTCCGCGCGGAGCCCGACGTCGTGGCAGCAGGCGAGGCCGAGGACGAAGCTGCGGCCGAGCCGCAAGAGGCCGCCCTCAACACCGCCATCGCCACTCCTGCGATCGCCGCCTCCGATTCCGAGGTCCAGCCCCAGAGCCAAGCCGAGTCCCGACCCGCCACCCCATCCCCGGCTTCACCCAGCTCCGACGACCCGGTCCGCCAGGCGCAACTGGACCGCCAGCACGCGGCGCGCCGGTCGGCCTCCGCGCAGCGCGCCCGCGAGGCCAGCCCTGCGCGCGGAATGCTGCTGCGTTCCGTCCTGCTGGAAGTAACCTTCGCCGTCGTGGTCCTGGTCGTCACCACCCTGCTCACCAACGCGCCGCCCGGACGCGCCGTCACCGCCCAGGCCCAAGCGCAGGCGCAGGGCGCAGGTGGCACCTCCCCCGTGGCGCAACCCCAACCCGTCGACCTCACCCTCCCCTTCGACACCGGCGGGCCCGGCGACAGCGCCAAGGGCAGGGTCACCATCGAGATCCACCCGGCCCGGGTGGGCCAGAACCAGCTGCACGCTTACGTCTACGACAACAGCGGTAAGCCCGTGGACGTCCCCGAGCTGGACGTCTCACTGACCCTCCCAGCCAAGAGCCTGGGACCGCTCGCGGTGAAGCTCGACAAGGTGGACGTGGGCCACTGGGCCGCCTCCGGCCTCCAGCTTCCGATGTCAGGCAGCTGGCAGCTGTCGGTGAGCGTCCGCTCGGACGCCATCGACGAGACGACCGTGACCGCGCAGATGCAGGTGAACTGATATGACGGACGATCAGCAGGTGTCCCGGCGGCGGCTGCTCGCCACCGCCGGGGTCGCGGGCGCTGCGGGGCTCGCGACAGGCGCGGGCGCGAACAGCGGGGCGCACGTCCTCGCGAGCACGTCGCAGAACTCCGGCACCCACCCTCCGCTCACGGCCCTCGGCACGGACTCCGTCCCCTTCTTCGGGACGCATCAGCCGGGCATCGTCGAACCCATGCAGGCCCGGATGTACGCCACCGCCTTCGACCTGACAGCGGGCACGGCCCGTCCCGGACTCATCTCCCTGCTGAAGCGCTGGTCAGCCGCAGCCGCCGCCATGGCCGAGGGCCGCTCCCCGCAGGGCCTCGCCGACGATGTCGCGCTGGACGCCGGTCCCTGCTCGCTCACCGTCACCTTCGGCTTCGGCGCCTCCCTCTTCGCGAAGACGGGGCTGTCCGCGCAGCTGCCGCAGGCGCTCGCGCCGCTGCCCGCCTTCCCCGAGGACGCCCTCGACCGCAGGCGCAGCGACGGCGACCTGTGGGTCCAGGTGTGCGCCGACGACGCCCTGGTGACCTTCGCGGCCATGCGCGCCCTGCAGCGCCTCGCTGCGGGCGCGGCCGCGGTCCGCTGGCAGATGAGCGGCTTCAGCCGCAGCCCGGGTGCGACGGCGCAGCCGCGCACCGGACGGAACCTGATGGGTCAGATCGACGGCACCAACAACCCCAAGCCGTCCGACGCCGGCTTCGACGCACGCGTGTTTGTCCCGGCGAAGGGAAGCGGCGACCCGGCCTGGATGGCGGGCGGCAGCTACGCGGTGTTCCGCCGGATCCGGATGCTGCTCGACAGCTGGGACCAGCAGCCGAAGGAGCGTCAGGAACGCGTCATCGGACGGCGCAAGACATCGGGAGCGCCAATGTCCGGCGGCACCGAGGGCACCGCCGTCGACCTGGAGCGGCAGAACCCGGACGGCTCCCCCGCGGTCCCCGGCGACGCCCACATCCGCGTGGCCGCCCCCGCCTCCAACCAGGGCGCGGCGATGCTCCGCCGCGGTTACTCCTACCACGACGGCCTCCGCCCGGACGGCTCCCCCGACGCCGGCCTGCTCTTCGTCGCCTTCCAGTCAGACCCGCTGACCGGCTTCGTCCCGGTCCAACGCAAGCTCTCCCGCGGCGACGCGCTCTCCCGTTTCATCGCCCACGAGTCGAGCGGCCTCTACGCAGTCCCGCCCGGCGCCACCGCCCCGGGCGGCTACGTCGGCCGGCCCCTGCTGGAGTCCTGACCACCGGCATGACCACCGGCATGAGACCGCAGACTGAGATCCGCCGACTCCGGAGGCGGGATGTGGCTAACGTTGCAGTCGTCTGTTGTGCACGGTTCGGCCCCTCGGAGGCTTCCTTGTCCGCCACTCGCTATACCTACCTCGGCCCCGAGGGCACGTTCACCGAGGCGGCCCTGCGGACGTTGCCCGAGGCGGCGACGCGGGAGCTGGTTCCGTCGGTGTCCGTGCCGGCGGCGCTGGACGCGGTGCGCAGCGGTGCGGCGGCGGCGGCGCTGGTGCCGATCGAGAACTCGGTGGAGGGCGGCGTCACCGCGACGCTGGACGAGCTGGCCACCGGCACCCCGCTGATGATCTACCGGGAGGTTCTGCTGCCGATCGCGTTCGCGCTGCTGGTGCGGCCGGGCACGGCGCTGACGGACGTGAAGACGGTCACCGGGCACCCCGTCGCCCAGCCCCAGGTGCGACGCTGGCTGGCGGCGAACCTGCCGGACGCGCACTGGGAGTCGGCGGCGTCGAACGCGGACGGGGCACGGCTGGTTCAGGAGGGACGCTTCGAGGGCGCCTTCGCCGGGGAGTTCGCCGCCCCGCTGTACGGGCTCGAGCCGCTGGTCACGGACATCCACGACGCGTCCAGCGCCACCACGCGCTTCGTCCTGGTGGGGCGTCCCGGCCGAACCGCGGCGCCGACCGGCGCGGACAAGACCTCGTCGGTGTTCTGGCTGGCCGACGACCATCCGGGCGCGCTGCTGGAACTGCTGCAGGAGTTCGCGGTGCGCGGGGTGAACCTGACCCGAATCGAGTCGCGCCCCACCGGCGAAGGGCTCGGCCAGTACTGCTTCTCCGTGGACGCCGAGGGGCACATCACCGACCGGCGGGTGAGCGAGGCGCTGATGGGGCTGCATCGGATCTGCCCGAAGGTGCGCTTCCTCGGTTCGTACCCGCGCGCGGACAAGGTCGCCCCGAAGGTGCGGCAGGGGACCTCGGACGCGGAGTTCAGCGAGGCCGCCGACTGGCTGTCGCGCTGCCTCGACGGGCGCGGCGAACAGTAACGGCCCGGGGGGCGACAGGGTTCCGGCGCCCACCGCCAGGCACCTCCGCCTGCCGCACCTCCGCTTGCCGCGTTGCCGGCCGCAACAGCAGCGGCTGGCAACAGCAGGCCGCACGTAGCTCCGCTCCAAGGGCGTCCCGGCGCCTGGCCATCGAAGGCCACGCGGCGGAGCCGCACAGTGTCACTGCGACGGCGCGCGCTGACCCGAGCCCGATCGCTCCCCAGGCCGTAGGCCGAGCCGTCCGCCACCCTTCCGCGACCCACCCGGCACGCGTCCACCCCTCGCCGGTGATCGCCTTGGATCGCTTTGGATCATCTTTTTCAGCCTGGGATTGACGGTCACCCGACCGCTTCTTGGCGGTTTTCCCCAGACCGGCCCAGGTGGGGACGGCCGCAAGTTATCCACAGGCTGGGGATGAGTCGACAAATCGCCGGGATGCCCTCGCTGTCACCCTGATAGCCGCCCGGCCGCCCGAGTCGGACATATGCGGATACAGGCCACGCGTTTCCCTTCCGCTCTCCGTAGGTTCGCCAAAAATCACGCAACCGTGGCGAGTATCAGGGTTTAGAGGCGTCCTTCCCCGCTCCGGGCCTGCCGCGCACGCCATCCCCCGCGATCCACAGGCCGCCCGCTGCGACTGTGGACAAATCCATGAATCCGCAGGATCAATCGAGATATCCACAGGCTGAGGGCAGTTATCCCCAGTTCGGCATTCCGCCACAACTGTCATCATTACGGACAGAACCGGACAGGCGTTGTCAATGGTTGATCATTTGGCGGGGAAATCGAAAGAGTACCCCTCGCTGACCAGTTGCGGGAGCAGTTGCTGCAGTGCGGCCAGAGTCTGGCTCCGGTCGCCGCCCCCGTCGTGCATGAGGACGATCGCGCCGGGCCTGATCTCCTTGCGGATGTTGGACAGGATCGTGGCGACCCCGGGCCGCTGCCAGTCGTTGCTGTCCACGGTCCAGCCCAGCGGACGCAGTCCGTTCACCGCCGAGATGTGCCGGTTCAGGGGCGAGAAGTCCCCGCCCGGCGCCCGGAACCAGCTCACCTCGGTACCGCTGCCGCCCGCCTCCACGATCATCTGCCTGGCGCCGGTGATCTCGTAGGTCTGCCGCTGCTCGGTCCACTTGCTCATGGCCTCGTTGTGCGAGACCGAGTGGTCGCAGAGCCGGTCGCCGGCCGCGCGGATCGCCTGGACCGTCGCCGGTGCCGCCTTGGCGTTGGGCCCGATCTCGCAGAAGGTCGCGTGGGCGTGGTACTGCGCCAGCAGGGCGAGGATCTTCGGCGTCCAGACCGGGCTCGGCCCGTCGTCGAAGGTCAGCGCGATCGAGCGGTCCTTCGCACCGGTGGTGTACTCGATCGTCCGGCTGACCGTCTCGGTCCCGCCGGGCGGCACGTTGTCGCCCGAAGTGGTCTTCGCCGACGGGGACGAGCTGGTCGACGGCCTGCCCGCCGCCGCCCCGGTGGCGGAGCCGCCGCAGCCCGCCAGCGTCATCAGCGCCACGACTGCGCCCCCTGCCACAGCTATTCGGCCGTTCCAACGCATGCCCATGCGATGCCCCCCTCGATCGGTACGTGTGCCCACCCTATGCAGTCGAATAGTGAGCCTTGCTACGGTTTATGAGGGTTGGCGAGGTACCGGGACGGACGCGGGACGAACATGTGACAAAGCACTCGGCTCACCCCCTCAGCCCTCGCCCGGGCGGCAATGCAGAGGCATTCGCACTCGCGCGACCGGTAGGCTCATCCCCGTGATTGACCTTCGCCTGCTCCGTGAGGACCCCGACCGAGTACGCGCCTCGCAGCGCGCCCGTGGAGAGGACGTCGCCCTGGTCGACGCCCTCCTCAGTGCCGATGAGCGGCGCAGGTCGTCCGGTTCCCGATTCGACGAACTCCGCAACGAGCAGCGGCAGATCGGCCTGCAGATCCGCAGCGCCAAGGGCGACGAGAAGGCGGAGCTGCTGCAGCGCGCCTCCGCCCTCGCCGCCGAGGTCAAGTCCGCGGCCGCCGAGCAGTCCGAGGCGGACGAGGAGGCGAAGCGCCTGCAGGGGCTGTTCGCCAACCTGCTCCACCCCGACGCCCCGATCGGCGGCGAGGAGGACTTCGTCACGCTGGAGGAGGTCGGCCTCCCGCGCGACTTCGCCGCGGAGGGCTTCGAGCCCCGCGACCACGTCGAGCTGGGCCGCATCCTGGGTGCCATCGACATCGAGCGCGCCGCAAAGGTGTCGGGTTCGCGCTTCTACTACCTCACCGGCGTCGGCGCGTTGCTGGAACTGGCCCTGGTCAACATGGCCATCGCCCAGGCCGTCGAGGCCGGCTTCACCCCGATGCTGACCCCGGCGCTGGTCAAGCCCCGCGCCATGGAAGGCACCGGCTTCCTCGGCCAGGCCGCGGAGAACGTCTTCCGGTTGGAGGAGGACGACTTCTACCTGGTCGGCACGTCCGAGGTGCCGCTGGCCGCGTACCACATGGACGAGATCATCGACGCGGACCGGCTGCCGCTGCGCTACGCCGGCTTCTCGCCCTGCTTCCGCCGCGAGGCCGGGACGTACGGCAAGGACACCCGCGGCATCATCCGGGTGCACCAATTCGACAAGGTCGAGATGTTCGTCTTCACCACGCCGGAGGACGCCGAAGCCGAGCACCAGCGGCTGTTGGAGTGGGAGAAGCAGTTCCTCGACAAGCTGGGTCTCGCCTACCGGGTCATCGACGTCGCGTCGGGCGACCTGGGCTCCTCCGCGACCCGGAAGTTCGACATCGAGGCGTGGATCCCCACCCAGGGCAAGTACCGCGAGCTGACCTCGACGTCCAACTGCACCGAGTACCAGTCCCGGCGCCTGGACATCCGGATGCGCGGCGAGAAGGGCAACCGCCCCCTCGCCACCCTCAACGGGACGCTGTGCGCTGTGCCGCGCACCATCGTCGCGATCCTGGAGACGCACCAGCAGGCCGACGGCTCCGTCGTCGTCCCTGAGGCGCTGCGCCCCTACCTGGGTGGCCGCTCCGTCCTGGAGCCGATCGGCAAGTGAGTCCGACCGACAGTCTTGGCTTCACCAGTCATCAGCCCCGTCCGTACGACCTGATCGCCACCGATCTCGACGGCACCCTGCTGCGCTCCGACCACACCGTGTCGGAGCGCACGCAGCGGGCGCTCGCCGCGGCTCGGGCCCCCGGGGCGGTACACATCGTGGTGACCGGGCGCTCGGCAGCCTGGACCCGGCCCACCCTCGACGCCATCGGCTACACCGGACTCGCCGTCTGCGGCCAGGGCGGGCAGGTGTACGACGCGGGTGCGCACCGGCTGCTCACCTCGATCACCCTCGACCGCCAGCTGGCGCAGGTCGCGCTCGGCAAGATCGAGGCCGAGACCGGCCCACTGTTCCTGGCCGTCTCCCGCGAGGGTCTGGACGGCGAGGTGCTGTGCGGCTCCGGCTACCGGCTGCCCGAGGACGGCGACATCGTGCGGGTCGACGACCCGGCCGAGCTGTGGACCGAGCCGATCACCCGGATGTTCCTGCAGCACGCCGCCCTCTCCGACGACGAGTTGACCGGGATCGCCCAGGCGATCGCGGGGCAGCTGGTGGATGTGGTGCTGGCGGGCCCCGGCTTCGTCGAGGTCCTCCCGCTGGGCATGTCCAAGGCCACCGGCCTCGCACTGGCCGCCGCCCGGCTGGGCGTCCGGAAGGACCGGGCCATCGCCTTCGGCGACATGCCCAACGACCTGCCCATGTTCGCCTGGGCCGCGCACAGCGTGGCGATGGCCGATGCCCACCCCGAACTGCTGCAGGCCGCCGACGAGATCACCCTCGGCAATGACGCGGACGGCGTCGCCGTGGTGCTCGAACGGCTCTTCCCCCAAACCCGCTGAACCGGACCGTGCGGCTACGCTGCCCAGCATGAGCGGATACACGGGTGTGGCGGTGGTCACGGGAGCGGGTTCCGGCATCGGGCGGGCGACCGCGCTGGCCCTGCTGGACGCCGGGTGGGCGGTGGCGCTCGCCGGGCGACGGGAGGAGCCGCTGCGGGAGACCGCGGCGGCCGGAACGCCCGGCGCGACGCTGGTCGCTCCCACCGACGTGTCCGACCCCGCGTCCGTCGACGCGCTGTTCGCCGCCGTACGGGAGCGCTTCGGCCGCCTGGACCTGCTGTTCAACAACGCCGGGGTCTCCGCGATCGCCTCGCCGCCCGAGGAACTGGCATACGAGCAGTGGCGCGCGGTCGTGGACACCAACCTCACCGGGGCCTTCCTCTGCGCGCAGGGCGCCTACCGGCTGATGATGGCTCAGGACCCTCAGGGCGGACGCATCATCAACAACGGCTCCGTGTCGGCGCACGCACCCCGGCCGCACAGCATCGCCTACACCGCTACCAAGCATGCGATCACCGGCCTGACCAAGTCGCTGGCCCTGGACGGCCGCCGGCATCGCATCGCCTGCGGGCAGATCGACATCGGCAACGCCGCCACCGACATGACGAAGCGGATGAGCACCGGCATCCTGCAGGCCGACGGCAGCACCGCGGTCGAGCCGACCATGGACGTCGCCGACGTGGCGCGCACCGTGGTCCACATGGCCTCACTACCGCTGGAGGCCAACATCCCCTTCGTCACCGTGATGGCGACCGCGATGCCGCTGATCGGTCGCGGGTAGCACGCTCCCGCGCTCGCGGCGCTGCTGCTCGACCCCGGTGGGCATCGGCGGCGAAATCAGTTGTAGGATGACCGGGCAAGAGGATGTAGGACGACCGGAGGACGGATCCCGTGAGCAACAATCTGCAGGCCGCCGGGCGCACCTCCCTGGTCGACTCTGCCATCGAGCAACTCCGTGCGCAGCTCAGCAGCGGCGCCTGGCAGCTCGGCGACCGCATCCCGACCGAGCACGAACTGGCCGAGCAGCTCCAGGTCGGCCGCAACACCGTCCGCGAGGCCGTGCGCGTCCTGGTCCACACCGGGATGCTGCAGTCGCGCCAGGGCGAAGGCACCTTCGTCCGCTCCACCAGCGACCCGGCTGCCGTCCTGCACGGTGTGCAGCGCGCGGGCGTGCGCGACGTGCTGGAGGTCCGAGCCGCGCTCGAGACCGAGGCCGCCAGGCTCGCCGCGCTCCGCCACACCCCCGAGGACCTGGCCCGGATGCGCGCCGCGCTCGACGCCGAGGCGGAGATCCTGCGCAGCCACCCCGAGCGCGCCGGTCGCGAAGCCAGCGTCGAGCACGACCTGGAGTTCCACACGGCGATGGTCGAGTCCGCGCACAATCCCGCACTCACCGAGGTCTACCGCTACTTCAGCGCCTCCGTACGGGAGTCGATGCACTCCGCCTTCGGCGACCACGACATGCCCGAGGTCGACCTCACCTCGCACCGCGCCCTGGTCGACGCCGTCGCCTCCGGCGACCCGGAGAGCGCCGAGGCCGCGTGCCGGCTGCTGCTGGCCGAGCCGATGGCGGCCGTGGGCCGACTGCTCGGCGACCGACTGCTCGGCGACAACGGCTGACCTGCCCGCCCGACGTCTCGCACCGCCCGAAACTCCGGAAAGAACGCCATGTCCCGCACCACACTCGACGCGCCGGTCCGCCAAGCCGCCACTGCCTCCCCCTCCCTCCTCGCCCGCATCGCCGTCCACCCGGCCACGGCGCTGGTCGGCATCCTGCTGGTCTCGCTCAACATGCGGGCCGCGCTCTCCGCCGTGTCCCCGCTGCTCACCGACGTCAGTGGAAGCTACGGCCTGTCCTCGACCGCCGGCGGTCTGCTCACCACCCTCCCGGTGCTGCTGATGGGTGTGACCGCGCCGTTCGTGCCCAAGCTGGTGCGCCGGTTCGGCCCGGAGCGGGTCGTCTTCGGTGCGCTGGGGCTGCTCGCGGCCGGGGTCGGCCTGCGGGTGGTCAGCGGGATGTGGACGCTGTTCGCGGGCAGCATCGTGATCGGAGCGGCCATCGCGCTGCTCAACGTCACCATGCCGGGCCTGGTGAAGCGGGACTTCCCGGAGCGCGCGGCGACGATGACCGGTGTCTACTCCACCGCGATGATCGTCGGCGCGACGATGGCCGCGGCGCTGTCCGTTCCCATGGAGCATGCCCTCCGTGGCTGGCAGGGCTCGCTGGCGTCCTGGTCGGTGCTGGCGCTGGTGGCCGCCGCGGTGTGGCTGCCGCAGGTACGGAAGCCCGCCGCAGCGACCCCGGTGCCGCAGGCGAGCCCGCCCGGCACGCCCGGCACGCCCACCGCCTCCGCGGCCTCCGCCGGACGGATGACCAGACTGTGGCGGCACCCGCTGGCCTGGCAGCTGGCCGTGTTCATGGGCATCCAGTCGCTGCTGTCCTACACCCTGATCGCCTGGCTGCCGACGATCCTCACCGACCAGGGCATGTCCCGCTCCGCCGCCGGAGTGATCTTCGCGTTCAGCAACCTGGTGCAGATCGCGGGCGCGTTCCTGGTGCCGCTGATGGCCGGTCGGATGAGCAGCCAGCGCAAGCTGGTCGCGCTGATGGTGTGCTGCAACGCCGCCGGAGTGCTGGGGCTGGTCCTCGCGCCGGTCGGCGGCGCCTGGGCGTGGGCGGTGCTGCTGGGGATCGCCCAGGGCGGTGGCTTCGGGCTGGCGATGGCGCTGATCGTGCTGCGTTCCGGGTGCGCGGCCGTGGCCTCGCAGCTGTCCGGGATGTCGCAGACGGTGGGCTACTTCATCGCGGCCTGCGGTCCGGTCGGCTTCGGCGCGCTGCACCAGGCAACCGGGGCTTGGACGCTGCCGCTGGTGCTGCTGCTGGTCTGCTGCGCGGTGGGCCTAGTCGCCGGTCTCGGCGCGGGGCGCGCGCACACTCTGCGCGCCTAGGGTCTGTCCGGCCGATCTTCGCGGCTGCGGGCATCAGCGGCTCCGCCGCGGGGCGCACGCCGTCTGGTGCGGTGCCTCGCAAGGCGGCGGAGCGCCCTTCGCAGCGGAGCTACCAGGGCGTTTCGCCAACGCGGCGAGGTGCCGTCACGCGGCGGAGCCGCATGGTGTCACTGCGGCGGTGGGCGCCCGCGAAGATCGGCCGGACAGACCCTAGCGCTGACGGCCTGGGGCGCAGACGTGCCTCGGGGTGGGTTGCCGTCCCCCCGCGACGGCAACTCACCCCGAGGGTGCGGGCGGGTCGTTACTCCTCGCCCGCGAGGGTGAGTCGGCTCAGCCGGACCGCCGCCAGCGTGGCCGTCCCCAGCGTGACCACGATGAGCAGCGGCACGGCGGTGGGCAGGTGCACCGACGAGCTGACCACGCCCGGGTCGGCGATGCGCTTGGCCACCGACAGCGCCCACTGCTGGACGCTGAGGGTTTTGGCGCCGGTGACGAAGTTGCCGACGATGCTCTCCCAGAGCAGCGAGTACATCAGGCCGACGACGACCGCGTGCCTGGTGATCACGCCGAACAGCAGGAAGATCGCGCTGTAGGCGACCCCGGCGATGAGCGCCCCGACCCCGTAGGCCAGCGCGAGGCTCTCGAAGTTGCCGAACAGGATGACCCCGGCCAGGTAGGTCGGGATCGCGGCGAAGACGACGGTGCACCCGATGGCCACCAGCAGCTTGGTGATGATGATCTTCCAGCGCGGCAGCGGCTTCGCCAGCAGGTAGATGATCGAACCGTCGTCGATCTCCGGGCCGATCGCCCCGGTCCCGGCGATCAGGCCGAGCAGCGGAACCAGAGTGCCCAGGGCGAGGGTGCCCAGGACGTTGACGGTGGTGGACTCGTCCTGGCCGACGGCCAGGCGGATGATCACCGACAGGACCAGCAGCAGCGCGGGCACCGCGAGCAGCAGCAGGCCGCGGCGGCGACCGAGCAGGCCGCGTACGGTCAGCCGGGCGACGGTGGTGTTCACTGATTCACCTTCTTGTCAGACGTTGGAGTCCCGTGGGTGCTGGTCATGCGGAGGTCACGAGGTAGGAGAAGACGCTCTCCAGGGACTCGTCGGCGGGCGAAACGGTGAGCAGCCGGATGCCGGCCTCCTTCGCGACCCGGGGCACCAGCTCCGTGAAGCGGTAGAAGTCGATGGCCTGGATGCGCAGCGCCTTCTCGGTCCAGTCGAGCTCGATCCCGGCCGTGGAGGGGTCCGCGATCAGCGCGGCGGCGAGCGCGCGGTCGTCGCTGGAGCGGACCAGGTAGCGGTGCGGACGGTCCGTCATCAGACGGCGGATCTTGCGGAAGTCGCCCGAGGCCGCGTGCCGGCCCGCGACGACCACCTCGATGTGGCGGGCGAGCTGCTCCACCTCCTCCAGGATGTGGGAGGAGAAGAGGACGGTGCGCCCGTCCGCGCCGAAGCGGCGCAGCAGCTCCATGAGGTGCATCCGCTGCCGCGGGTCCATGCCGTTGAAGGGCTCGTCGAGGAGCAGCACGGCGGGGTCGTGGACCAGCGCCGAGGCCATCTTGACGCGCTGCTTCATGCCCTTGGAGTAGGTGGTGACCTTGCGGTCCTGTGCGTACTCCATCTCGACGGTGGCGAGCGCACGTTGGGCCGCCGCGCCGGGGTCGGGCAGGCCGTGCAGCTCGGCGTTGGCGAGGACGAACTCGTGGCCGGTCAGGAAGTCGTACATGGCCTCGCGCTCGGGGACGAGGCCGATCTGGCGGTACGCCTGCTGGTTCTTCCACACCTGGACGCCGTCGATGGTGACGGTTCCCGAGGAGGGCGGCAGAAAGCCGCTCATCATGTGGATGAGGGTGGACTTGCCCGCGCCGTTGGGGCCGAGCAGACCGGTGACGCCCGGCGCGATGGTCATGCTGACGTCGTTGACGGCGACGACGTTGCCGAACCAGCGGGAGACCCGGTCGATGCTGATGGTGGTCACGGGTGGCCTCTCAGATCTTCCGGTAGCGACGGACCAGCAGCCCGTACGTGGCGGCGGCGAGCAGGACGATCTCGGCGATGAAGAGGTAACCGCCGAGAGTGGAGGGGACGCCGGCCAGGCCCTGCCGGCGCAGGTTGAACAGCCAGGTGACCGTGGAGTCCACCAGCGAGCCCGGGTTGATCATGATGGCCCAGTGGGCGGCGTGATCGTGTCCCTTGACCGTGAGGACGCCGTAGATGATGCCGGACACGGCCTCGGAGATCAGGAACAGCGCGATGATCGCCGCGACACCGAAGCCCCGACGGGGCGTCAGGGAGGCGATGACCAGCCCGATCCCGGAGTAGAGCAGGGCGTAGAGGGCGGCGGCGACCAGCCCGTACGCGAAGTGCTCCAGGTTGTAGCCGAAGGACATGGAGGCGAGCAGCGAGCCGACCCACATGATCAGGATCGGCAGCGCGGTGAGGATGAACATCGCGCTGAACATCGCCGCGAACTTGGCCCGCACGTAGTCGCGCGAGGTCAACGGGCGGGAGAAGTAGAGCGGGAGGGTCATGAACCGCAGGTCGCGGGACAGCGCCACCGGCGACTGGGCGGCGACGAAGACCGCGATCACGAACTGCATGATCGAGAGGTAGTGCGGGTACTCGAGCGGGAGCTTGCCCATCTTGGTGTAGACGGCGACCGCGACGATGATCAGCGCGGGCAGGCTGATCACGGCCAGCAGCGCCATCGGCAGGATCTTGGACTTGATGGAGCGACCGAGTCCGAAGCTGCCGCGCAGGCTGAGCAGGAAGAGTGAGCGGGTCGCGTAGGAGCGTCCCAGGCGCGCGCCGTCGTAGTGCCGGTAGCCGATGTCGTGGATGACGTCGGCGCGGGGCTCCAGCGGAGGTTGCGAGGGCTGCGGGACCTGCGGGGACGTCTGCAGGGAGTCAGACATGGGCGGACGCCTCCTTGGTCAGGTCGGCGGGGGTGTCGTCGTCCCGCGTGGAGAAGACCTCGGAGATGTGGTGCCGGCGCTGTTCCATCCGCACCAGGCCCAGCCCGAGGTCGGCGACGGCGTCGCGGACCAGGTCGTAGGTCTCGTCGCCCTTGAGCTCCACCAGCAGGACGCGGGAGCCGTCCGGCACGGTGGTGAGCCCGTCACCGGTGAGGCGGTCCCGCAGCGCGGTGTCGGCGTCGAAGCCGGGGTCGGACTGCTTGTCGGTCACCTCGACCGCGAGGAACTGGGTGACCTGGGTGAAGTCGGCGGTCGACGAGGAGCGCAGCAACTTGCCGCCGTCGATGACGACGACGTGGTCGCAGGTGCGCTCCAGCTCGCCGAGCAGGTGCGAGGTGACCAGGACGGAGATGCCGAAGTCGGTGTGGACCCGGCGGATCAGCCCCAGCATGTCGTCACGGCCGACGGGGTCCAGCCCGTTGGTGGGCTCGTCCAGCAGTACCAGTTGCGGGTCGTGGACCAGCGCCTGGGCGAGCTTCACGCGCTGTTTCATGCCGGTCGAGTAGCCGCCGATGGGACGGTAGCGCTCCTCGTAGAGGCCGACATGGCGCAGCGTGTCTGCCGTTCGTTCACGGGCGGCGGCGGCCGGGAGGCCGGACATCCGCGCCATGTGGACGACGAACTCGGTGGCGGAGACATCGGGGGGCAGGCAGTCGTGCTCCGGCATGTAGCCGACGCGTTCGCGGATGGCGCCGCCCTCGGTGGCCACGTCCAGCCCCAGAACGCGAGCGGTGCCTTCGGTGGCCGGGGCGAGGCCCAGCAGGATCTTGATGAGTGTGGACTTACCAGCGCCGTTCGCTCCGACCAGGCCGACCACTCCGGGCTGCACATCGACGGTCAGTCGATCCAGCGCGGTGACCCGAGGGAACCTCTTGGTGAGGTTGTCCGTAGTGATGACAGACACAGGATGACCGTATAGCTGTGGTGATCCGGCGCGCATCAGGCTTGGGCACCAGGATTCCCCCACTCTTCAGGTGTACGCGCCTGGGGCTGTCCCCTAGGGGACAGCCCCAGGCGCGCTGTTCCGGTGCTGCCGCACTCACCCAGCACTCCTCCGTCAGTCCTGGAGCAGCTCGTGCTGCAGGACGGCGACCTGCTCGTTCGCCACCACCGGAACCGCCTTCGGATTGGTCATCACGATCACCGCCTCGACATCGCCCTCGCTGAGGAAGTCGAAGCGGACGGCCTTGTCCAGTCCGCCTCCGGCCTGTGCCTTCACCGTCAGGTAGGAGCTGTCGACCCCCGAGTACGCCGCTCCGCCCAGGTCCGTGATGGCTCCGGGAGCCGAGCTGGGCAGCGTGCTGACGCTGTCGTAGTTGTAGATGGACGACGCGCTCCGGTCCGACCGGAAGCCGAGAAGGTAGATCTCGGTGCGGGTGCCGTCCGGCATGGTCCAGGCCGTAGCTGCGATGTGCCGGATACCGTTCTCGGTGAGCTTGCCGCTCAGTACCGTGCCGTTTCCGAACTGCGCGGTGTACGCCGCGAGCGGGTACCAGCCATGGAGGCCGGGGAACTTCGGGTCCGGCTGGGCGCCCGCTGGGGCAGGCAGGAGCAGCTGCCGCAGATCCGCCAGATGGACCATCGATCCGGTCGCCGTCTGGTTCGCCGCGTTCGACGGCAGGCGCGGAAGCTTCAACGCCGGGAAGGCGTAGCGGGCGTCGGCCGGGGTCTTGAGGCCGGGCACGTCGGTTCGGCGCGGTGCCATCACGCCGAAGGCGGTGCCGGTGCCGACCGCTGCGCAGACCACAACGGCCGTCGTCCATCGCAGCGTCGTACGCACCCATGGCCGCTTGCGGCGTACCGGGGGCGCGAGGTTCGGAGGCACGGCCCACACTGCGGCGGGGTCGATCGGCACCGCCGTCGCGGGGACGGGTGTGACTGTGGGGACAGGTGCGGCCGACGTCGCAGCCGGCTTCTGCTCGGGCACGATGCTGGGCTCCGGCGCTGCGGGAGTGGCGGAGGACCCGCCCGTGGTCTCGGTCTGCTCACTCATACCTGTGCCGCCGGAATCGCGAGTCGGGTCAGTTGCTGCTGGAACAATCCGGCTGCGCTGTCCCGGTCCAGCGGAGCCACACCGTCCACGTACATGGTGACCAGTAGATCTCCCAGCGCGGCGCGGCACTGCAGATGATCCAGCTTGTCGCCGGTGCGGAGCGGCGGCAGGTAGCAGCGGGCCTTGGGGAAGCCCGAGATGGCGGGGCCGGCTCGGAACAGGTTGGTGTAGTCCGCGAGTTCCTTGTCCGCCTCCGGCTCGACCTTGGCGAAGCCCTGGTTCTCCTGGAGCAGGGTGAGTTCGTAGGTCTGCTGGTCGGTGGAGTGGAAACTGCGCACGGCGTAGCCCAGGACGTGGCTGGCGTCCAACCAGCTCTTGAGTTGCTGCCGTTCGCTGCTGGACACGCCCTTCTGCCCGGACTGTGCGTACTGCAGGAAGGCGGCCGAAGTGAGCACGGCATCGTCGCCGAGCCCGGGGTCGTCCGGGCCCAGGGTGAATCCGGCGGGGAGGGGCAGCAGCAGGTCGCTGAGCGAACCGAAGTGGTTGCCGTCGGAGAGCGCGCCGTACGCCGGTGAAGGGGACGGCTTGGCCACGGCGGCGGCCGGCGGCTTGGGCTGCGCGTGCTGACTCTTGAGCACCGCGTAACCGATGCCGCCTCCCGCGGCGACCGCCACGAGTGCGGCGGCAGCCGCGAGTGCTATCGAGCGGGCCCTACGTCGCCCCGCCGGTGCGGGCGCTGCCGATTCGTCGGCCGGGCCGCCCAGAGGCGGCTCCACAGACTGGGTCTGCGGCTGCGGAAGGTCAGTGGTCACAGTCGCTCCAACTGGCTCTGGGCGAGGGTCATCAGGGACTTGGAGCTGACCTGCGTCGGCGAGTAGACCCAGATGGCCAGAGCGATGTCACCGTGCACCGCCAGCACCGCTGCCCGGTAATACGGCGTTCCGTCCGAGTAGTGGAGTTGGTTCGGTCCCGCGTACACGGCCCCGTTGTCCGTGCCGGGAATGGGCGTCCGATACTGCGAGCCGCCGGCGTCGGCCTTGGCGTAGCTGTCCTGGGTGGTCACGAAGACCTGGTCCGAGTCCTCGTGCGCATGGTCGAACTGAATCAGATCGACCTCGTAGGTCGCGGTTCCCTCCATCCAGGTGTTGACGGCCGCCCGCCGGAAGTTGTGGTCGAGCAGCCAACCGAACTGGACGCCGGGCTTGGTGTAGTTCTCGGACAGATCGGAGAGGGTCAGCCAGCCGCCCTCGCCCAGGGGTTGGTCCCATGCCTTCGAGCCCTTGGGCGCGGGGACGACGAGCTTGGTGAGGTCGCCGTCGGTCCGCACCATGTCGTCGTCGGCGGGGGAGAGCACGGGCGCCGCGGCATGGGTGGTCGGGTACTGGGGCTGAGCGACGGACAGCGGGGGGAGCGGCGTGGGCTGGCGGTGGTACTGGACGGCATAGCCCACACCACCGCCGCCGAGGACGCCGAGGACGACGGCGACCGCCATGATCAGCGCCGTCCTGCCGCGACGGCGGGGCTTGGGCTGCGCCGAGTCAGCCAAGGGAGCCTCGGGTGTCGCTGCGTCAGGTACAGCTTCGGGGGCCGGGTCGGCAGGCTCGGGTGCCTCCGCCTCGGCTGGTTCGGTGGTCAACGTTCCTCCACGGGACGTTCTCGGACGAGTAGTTCTGGGAGACCGGGGCGTTCGCGCTCAGCGGCCGGTGCTGAGGCGCTGCTCCTCGCGCTGCATCAACGGGGTGAGCAGCGAATGGGGCAGCTTGCCCGTCCCGGTGACCTCGATCTCGTACTCGACGTCGCCCACGTGGGAGACGCCGACGAGTGAACCGATGCCGTCGCTGGTGGTCGGGTCGTACGCCTGTCCCTGGGCGTTGGTGATGCCGCTGACGTTGAAGGAGTTGCCCTTGTTGAAGGACAGCCCGCTGACCCAGTCGCCGGCGTGCCCGGGGCCGTCGAAGTGGATCAGTTCGGTCCTGACGGTCAGGGCGCCGTCGTTGGTGCGGTACGTGCGCGTCGCACCGCCCGAGCAGCCGAACTGGTTGAGGATGCCCTTGCTGGTCGACGGGTTGCTCATCATTTTGGAGATGTCGTCGACGCTCAGCTTCTGGCCGTCGGTGTCGCCGTACGCCTCGGCGTCAGCGGGGACGGGGAGAAGGAAGAAGCGCAGGTCACCGCTGTGACTGGAGCCGTTGACCGAGCCCTTGACGGTGGAGCTCGGGCTCGGTGCGACGGTCGGCGTCGGGGTGGGCGCGTCCGTGGTGGGGGCCGCGGTCGGCGTGTCCGACGGCGAGACGGTGCTGGGAGTGACCGCGGGTGTCGCCTGAGAGGCAACGGAGCCACCGAGGGCGATGACCGCCGTCGCCGTGCCCGCGATGACGACCAGCAGGCCGACGACCGCGAGGGACACGTAAAGCGCGGTACGGGAACGGGGCTTCGGGGGTGCGACGGGGTAGCCGGCCGTGGCCGGCCACTGCTGCTGGTACCCCGGCGGGGGCGGTGGGACCGGCGGGTAGTAGCCGCCCTGCGGAGCAGCGGGCACCGGCACGGGCGGCGCGGCGACCGGCATCACCGGCGGACCGAAGCCGGGCGCGGGTGCGGGTACCGACACCGGGGCGGGCACAGGCGCCGGCTCGGGCTCGGCTGCGGCGGCGGCTGCGAGCTCAGCCTCCGCCTTCACCAGGGCCACGGGCTCGGGCGCGGCCACGGGCGCGGGCTCGGGCTCCGCCACGGGCGCGAGCTCCGCCACGGGCGCGGCCACGGGCGCGGGCTCCGCCACCGTCTCTGCTACGGGTTCGGGAGCGGAAGCCTCCGGGCTCGTGTCCTCAGGAGTCTTCCCCTCCGGCGCTGCGTCCTGTGGAGCCTCGTCCTCAGGCACCGCGCCCTCAGGCACCGAGTCTTGCGGAGTCGCGGCCTGCGGAGTCGCGTCACGGGGTGCCTCCACCCCTTCCTCAGGCTTCGCCGATTCCGCGTCCGGATTCTTTGCCGTCTCGCCGTCGCGCATATCGGACACGGCGTCACTACCCCCCACACGTACCCCCAAAGACAGAAAATCGATTCGCCTCACAAGGGGCGCGATCAGCGAGTATGTCCAACCGATCAAGCAACGAACAACTTCTTTATATGATTGGTACCCGAGCTGTCCGCAGGCCCAGAAAATTCCAGGGAAAGGTCCGCTTCAAGCCGTTATGGGAACTCTTGCGCCGGCGCCATCGCTTAGGGTCGGAGCCATGCGTCTGAGCACGGTGATCGTTCCCATCCACCCGTGGGGCGAGGGGCAGAAGATCTGACGGCGAGCCGAGGATGTCGGGTTCCACGCCGCCTACACCTACGACCACCTGAGCTGGCGTCGTTCACCCATCACGGCCTGACCTGCTGAACGTCTCCCGGAGAGGTGGTCAGCCCAGCTGGGCGAGGCCTTCGGTGGCGATCTTCTCGAAGACGGTCAGGTCATTGGCGAAAATGGAGTCGGGGACCGGCCAGTGGATCACGATCTCGTCGATGCCCAGCGCCTGGTAGCTGCCGGCGTAGTCGACGAAGGCGTCGAGGGACTTCAGCGGCTGCTCGGCCGTGGAGCCCTGGAGCAGGACCTTTCGCAGCGACGCGTAGTCCCGGCCCTGGGCCTCGCACGCGGTGCGGAGCTTGCCCAGCTGTGCCTCGATCACGGCCGGCGCCTGCTCGACGGGGACGTCGGCCGGGCCGCGTGGGTCGCCGTAGCTGACCCAGCCATGGCCGTGCTCGGCGGCGAGTTTCAGCCCACGCGGACCGGTAGCCGCCACATAGAACGGCACCCGGGGCTGCTGCACACAGCCGGGGATGTTCCGGGCCTCGACGGCGGAGTAGTAATCGCCCTTCTCGGTGGTCGAGTCCTGCGTCAGCAGCTTGTCCAGCAACGGCAGGAACTCGTCGAACCGGTCGGCCCGCTCCCGCGCGGTCCACTCCTCCTGGCCCATCGCGGTCGCGTCGAAGCCGGTCCCACCCACCCCGATGCCGACGGTCAGCCGGCCGCCCGAGATGTCGTCGACCGTCAGCAGCTCCTTCGCCAGCGTCACCGGATGCCGGAAGTTGGGAGACGTTACGAGGGTGCCGAGCCGTAGCCGCTCGGTGGTGCAGGCGGCGGCCGTGAGGGTAGGTACAGCCCCGAACCACGGCTGGTCCCGGAAGCTTCGCCAGGACAGGTGGTCGTAGGTGTAGGCGGTGTGGAAGCCCAGCTCCTCGGCCCGCCGCCAGACCTTCCGGCCCTCGGTCCAGCGGTGGATCGGCAGGATCACGGTACTCAAACGCATGACTCCGACCTTAAAGGTTCGGAACGATGGAGGCTGAGCATGCTCGCCGCGGTCGTCCGTACGATTCGTCACCGATACGGATCAATCCGAAGCCGATCCGTCCCGGCCGCGAGACGATGAAGTGAATTCAGCCGCGTACAGGCCGTCCCACACGTTTGGAGAGGGGGAGGTGGCAGGTGTCGTACGAGCCCAAACTCGCTGCTGCTCTGTCCGGTGCCACCTTGCGCCAGCTCTCCCAGTGGCGCAGTGCCGCAGGTGCGAGCGGGCCACTGCTCACCCCGGAGCTCTCCGCGGCCAGGCCGATCCTTTACTCCTTCCGCGATGTCGTGGCCCTGCGGGCCTGTGTGCGCCTGCGGGAGGAAGCCTCGCTGCAGATGATTCGCCGGGCCTTGAACACCCTGCGGGACGGCCTTGACGAGCGGAAGCACCTTTCGTCCTACCGGCTTGTCGCCGATCGGGACACGATCTACCTTGCCGCCCCCGACCATGCCGTGGATCTCGTGCGGAGCAAGGGCAACGTGGTGATCCACGACCTGGTGGACGTGCTCGCCCCCTTCTACCGCGACGGGCGCCACATCCCTGCGCTGCTGGCCCCTCGACCGTATGTGTCGATCGACCCTGCGGTGCGGGGCGGCGAGCCCGTCATCGAGGGCACACGGATCCCGGCTGCCGAGGTCGCTGCTCTGGTTCGCGACGGAATCACTCCCGAACAGATCGGCGACTTCTATCCGGGGGTGACAACCGAAGCCGCACGGGATGCCGTTGCTTTCGCCGACTACGTCGACAGCTACCTGGATCCGCAACTGCGCCAGGCTGCGTCTTGAAGCTCCTCCTCGACGAGAACGTCCCCAGGCCACGTAGAAGGGGACACTCGGCTGCTGCACGCAGCCGGGGATGGTGCGGGCCTCGACGGCGGAGTAGTACTCGCCCCGCTCAGTGGTCGCGTCCTGAGTCAGTAGCCTGTCCAGCAGCGGCAGGAACTCGTCGAACCGGTCCGCCCGCTGCCTCGCCGTCCACTCCTCCTGCCCCATCGCCGTCGCGTCGAAGACCGTCCCACCCAGTCCGATTCCTACGGTCAGCCTGCCACCCGAGATGTCGTCGACCGTCAGCAGTTCCTCACTGGTCCGCTGCCCCGGCTCTGGACGGCCGGGACAGCGGGCGCGTCGGCTGTGCGCTGGGCACGAGCCGCCTGAGTGTCAGCCGCCGTAGTAGCCGAATACGTCGGCGATGACGTCGGTGGTGCTGTTGACGTACAGGTCGACCTTGCCGTTGCTGCCGACCGGGACGATCACCTGGTTGGGGAGTGTCTGGCTGCTGCCGGTCCAGTTGAGGTTGGACGAGCTCGGCTGGGCGCTGCCGTCGGCCCAGGCAGTGAGGTGCCCCGAGCCGGTGGTGTCAGTCACGGTGACGTTCAGGATGACGGCCTTGACGCCACTGGGGACGCCGGTGTTGCCGCCGGTGACCTGCAGCGCGATGGTGTGCCCGGCGGCCAGCGGGGTGCTGGTGGACACGCCGACGGCGTGGCGGGTGTCGAGGAGGCGGTTCGGTGCCACACCGACGAAATCCTGCCCGGTGTTGGAGCCGCCGTAGTAGCCGAACACGTCGGCCAGGACGTGGGCTTGGCCGTGGACCTTGATGTCGACGCTGCCGTCCGCGCCGAGCGGCACGATGGCCAGCCCGGCCAGGGTGGCTCCGGAGCCGGTCCAGTTGATGTTGGAGACCGTCGGCACGCTGCTGCCGTCGCTGTAGGCCTCCAGGTAGCCTGCGCCGACGGTACCGACCGCGGTCAGGTTGAGCGCCACGGCGGTGGCACCGACGGCAACGCCGCCCTTGCCGCGCACCGCCAACGTGACAGTGCTGTTGTCGATCGGGGTGGTGGTGGAGATGCCCACGGCGCTGCGGGTGTCCAGGATCCGTGCGGGGCTGACGCCGGTGAAGGTCGACCCGCTGGCGTCGCCGGTGTAGTAGCCCTGCACGTCAGCGATGACCTGGGTGCTGCCGCCGCTCTGGTTGGTCAGGTCGACTTCGCCGTCGGCGCCCACGGGGACGGTGACCAGGTTGGAGATGGTCTGGTTCGCCGTCCAGTTGAGGTTGGACGTGCTCGGCACAGCCGTCCCCTCGGGGTACACCGACAGGTGGCCGCTGGACGCGGGCGAGGTGACGGTGACGTTCAGTACGACGGCGGTGATCCCGCCGGCCGGGAGCGAGTTCGTGCCGTCGACGGCCAGCGCGACCGTGCCGCCCGCCGGGACGGCGCCCTTGGACACCTGGCCCATCCCGTACCTGGTGTCCAGCACCCGTTGGGGACCGGCGCTGTGGAACGTGGAAGCAATGCCGACTGGCGTCTTGCCTGTCGGCTGCTGGGTGACCGAGAACAGGCCGCCCGGGATGACCGTGTCCGTGCTGGACGCCAGCACCAGGTGGTGGCCCACGATGTCCAGGTAGTTGGTACCCGGGTTGGCGTTGTAGTCCAGGCCCAGGCCGTCCGGGGTCCACTTGGGGTGGGTGTGGTTGGTGTTGCCCCTAGTCACCTGGGTGGCGGTGCCGGAACCGTCCGAGGCCTGGACGAAGAGCTGGTCGCAGCCGTTCACGGCCCGGTAGAAGGCGACCTGTGAACCGGCCGGCGAGACGTCCGGCTGGTGGCCGTTGACGATGAGCAGCCCGGCGGTGTGGTTGCCGTGGTCGGTCCAGATGTCCGACGCGCCGTTGGCGTCGTGCTCGAACAGCACCGCGCCGGTCGTCGACGACACGCTGGGGTAGCGGTCGGACCCGCCGGTCGGGGTCGCGAACCAGGGTGCGGGGGGCTGCGGGTTGGGGCCCAGCGGGTGGGCCGTGGCCGTGGTGGACGCCAACTGGTAGGTGGTGTAGTCGCTGCCCACCATGCCTTCGACGATCGTCGAACCGTCCGGGGTGAAGGTCGGGTCCACGCCGCCCTCGGTGATGAACTGCTCACTGGTGCCGTTCGGCAAGTAGGTGTCCACCGCCGGAGCGCCGTTGACATAGGCCACCGACTTGCCGTCAGGGGACCAGGCGGTACCTCCACCCTGGTCCGATCCACCGCCGGAGTTCAGGTGCAGTACCAGGCGGGAGCCGTCCGGGTTCTCCGTGGCCGTGGTGACCTCGCCACCGTTGATGATCTTGGAGCCCGCCAGTAGGCCCGGGCTCCCGGGCAGCGCCGCCTGGGCAACGGGGGCGGAGAGGGCGGAAAGGCCCACGGCGGTGATTGCCACCGCCACAATCGGAACAAATCGTCGGGAAAGTATCTCGTGCATCTATGCTCGCTTTTCCTGGGAAAACATGCGGCGCAGCGATTCTAGTGGTGATTCGCCGGGCGCCGCGCACGCTATTCTCCGGCCGGTCGGAACGCCCCGTCCATTGCCGTCTGCGGCAGGGGCACATGGCTCCGTTCTGCCTGCCCGCCCTGTCAGAACCCCGGGGAGGGGCAGGGGTAGCGTTCCAGTCGGGCTCACGAGAGGGTCCACGATGGGGGATACGCGTGAATAGACATCGAATTCCCGGAATCGCCGCAGTGGCTTTACTCGGCTCGGATGTGCCGGCCTGATTCCCGTGGGTCGTTTTAGCGACATTTTGGTCGCGCAGGGTGGTGGTGGCCTGGGCGTGGAAGGTGGAGGCTGCTGGACAAACTGCTGACCGAGGACTCCACCACCGAGCCGGGCGAGTACTGCTCCGCCGTCGAGGCACGCAACATCCCCGGCTGCGTACAGCGGCCCCGCTTCCCCTTCTACGTCGCCGCCACCGGTCCGCGCGGACTGGGACTCGCCGCCGACCACGGTCAGGGCTCGGTCACCTACGGCGACCCGCGCGGCCCGGCTGACGTCCCCGTCGACCAGGCGCCGACCGTGATCGAGGCCCAGCTCGCCAAGCTCCGCGCCGCCTGCGAGGCCCGGGGCCGCGACTACGCGACCATCGACACGATGCTGCTCCAGGGTTCGACCGCCGAGCAGCCCCTCGCCTCGGTGGACGCGTTCGTCGACTGGGCGGGCACCTACCAGGAACTCGGCATCGACGAAGTGGTCATCCACTGGCCCGTCCCCGACTCCATCTTCGCGACCGACCTCAGCGTCTTCGAGGACATCGCCACCGAGAGCCTCAGTCAGCTCCACTGACGCTCCTCACATGCGGACTCTCGCCCGGACGGGGCTACCTCCGCTGCCCCGGATGGCGCCTTCGGCGGAGCGCGGGGAAGGTGGTCCAGGGGGACGCGAACCCGCCCGGGCGCCCGCCCGAGGCGGACCACCGCTTGGAGACGACACATGTCTGAAGTCACCGCTCCGTACGAACCCGGCACGCCGTGCTGGATCGACCTGATGGCCCCGGACCAGCAGGCCGCGCTGGACTTCTACCGGGACCTCCTCGGCTGGCAGGGCGAGGTGGGTCCCGAGGAGTTCGGCGGCTACTCGGTCTGCGCGCTCAAGGGCAAGCCGGTCGCCGGCATCATGAAGTCGATGGCGATGGGCGACCAGCCCGCGCCGCCCCCCACCTGGACCACCTACTTCTCCAGCGCGAACGCCGACGCCACCCAGGCGGCGATCAGCGCGAACGGCGGCACGGTGATCTCCCCGGCCATGGACGTGGGCGCTCTCGGCCGGATGCTGGTCGCCGCAGACCCGCAGGGCGCGGTGTTCGGGGTGTGGCAGCCGCTGGAGTTCCCCGGGGCGCAGATCGTCAACGAGCCCGGCGCACTGGTCTGGAACCAGCTCAGCACCACGGACCCCAAGGCCGCCGGGGTCTTCTACCAGGCCGCGCTGGGCCTGGAGGCCGCACCGATCCCGGAGATGCCGGAGTTCACCGGGCTCATGGTCAAGGGGCGCCCCATCGGCGGCGTGCAGGGCATGGAGAACCTCCCGGACGGGGTTCCCCCGCACTGGCTCGTGAACTTCGCCGTGGACGACACCGACAGCACGGTCGACGCGCTGGTGCGGGCCGGTGGTTCGGTGATGGCGCCCGCCTTCGATATGGAGAAGGTCGGCAGGATGGCCGTCCTGCAGGACCCGCAGGGCGCGTTCTTCGCGGTGGTCGCGCAGAGCACGCCGGCGGCGTCCTGACCCTTGGTTCCCTCCGCTGCGCGGCTCCCCCGGGTGCCGCGCAGCGTCGTGCTCGGGCTCGCGGATCCTGCTGTCGTACAGAGCGGGTGTACGGGAGAATCAGCGGGTGAGATTCGGGCTTCTGGGCGCGACACAGGCGTGGGACGCCGACCGGGGCGCGGTCGCCGTCGGCGGCCCGGGGCGGCGGGCGGCACTGGCGCTGCTGGCGCTCGACGCCGGACGGATCGTCACCGTGCAGCGGATGATCGACGGGCTGTACGGGGAGGACCCACCCGCCGGGGTCGGCAACGCCCTGCAGTCGCAGATCTCCCGGCTCCGTGGTGCGTTGCGAGGGGCCGGGCGGCCCGAGCTGATCGAGAACCATCCCGCCGGCTACCGGCTCGCGGTGGACCCGGACCACGTCGACGCGCACCGCTTCGCCCGGCTGGCCGCGCAGGGCCGCGACACCCTGGCCGCCGGAGACCCGGCCAAGGCCGCGGACCTGCTGCGGGACGCACTGGCACTGTGGCGCGGTCCTGCGCTGGCCGACGTCGGCGACGCACCGTTCGCCGGGCCGCAGACGGTACGGCTCGAGGAGCAGCGGCTCGCCGCGACCGAGGACCGAATACAGGCCGAGTTGGAGCTCGGCGACCACCGGACGGTGATCTCCGAGCTGCGCGAGCTGGTCTCCGCGCATCCGCTGCGCGAGCGCCTGAGCGCCCAGCTGGTGCGGGCGTTGCACGGAAGCGGGCAGCAGGCCGAAGCGCTGGCCGCGTTCGCGGAGACCCGCGAGGCCCTGGCCGACGCGCTCGGGGCTGACCCGGGTCCCGAACTGGCCGCCGCGCACCTCGCGGTGCTGCGGGGCGAGCCCGACGCCTTCGCGCCGCCGCCGAGCGGGATCGTCCGAGGGGTCGCCGCCCTTCCTGCGGCACGCCACCTCGCAGTGCCCGCACAGCTCAGCGGGCTGATCGGCCGCGAACGGGAACTCGCCCGGATCGTCGAGCTGCTCCACGACGGACGGCTGGTCACCCTCACCGGCCCCGGCGGCACCGGGAAGACACGGACCGCCGTGGAGGCCGCCGCACGCCACCCCGGCGACAGCTGCTTCGCCGACCTCTCCGGTCTCGGCCAGGGCGACGACCTGCCGCAGGCCGTGCTCAGCGCGCTGGGGCTGCGCAGCTCCGGCCTGCTCGGCTCCGGCGAGGGCCCCACCCCGATGGTCCGGCTGACCGCCGCCCTGACGGAGCGTCCGCTGCTGCTCGTCCTCGACAACTGCGAGCACCTGGTCGCCGACGCCGCCCGGCTCGCCGTCCAACTGCTCGCCGCCTGCCCCGAGCTGCGCGTCCTGGCCACCAGCAGGGAGCCCCTCGGCATCACCGGCGAGCGGCTGCTCCCGCTGCCGCCGCTGCCGGAGGCCGCCGCCATCCAGCTGTTCGCCGAGCGCGCCCTCGCCGTGCACCCCGGCTTCGACCCCGAGCAGGACGCGGACACCGTCGCCGAGATCTGCCGCCGTCTCGACGGACTGCCGCTCGCCATCGAGCTGGCGGCGGCCCGGCTGCGGATGCTGTCGCCGCGTCAGATCGCGGAACGGCTGGACGACCGGTTCCGGCTGCTCACCGGCGGCAGCCGTACCGCGCAGCCCCGCCAGCAGACCCTGCGCGCCGTGGTCGACTGGAGCTGGGACCTGCTGCCCGAGACCGAACGCGCCGCCCTGCGACGCGCCTCCGTCTTCTCCGGCGGATGGACCCTGGAGGCTGGCCAAACGGTCTGCTGCGACGGATCGGACGACGTGCTGGAGCTGATCGGCGCGCTGGTGGACAAGTCCCTCGTCGTCGCCCAGCAGGAGGAGGCTGACGGCGAGGTGCGCTACCGGCTGCTGCAGACCGTCCGCGCCTACGCCGCCGAGCGCCTCGCGGAATCCGACGAGGCGGAGCACGCCCGTCAGGCCCACCTCCGGTTCTTCCTGGACCTCGCCACCACCGCCAACCCGCGCCTGCGCACCGCTGACCAGCTCCGCTGGCTGCGCCGCCTGACCGCCGACCACGACAACCTGCACGCCGCGCTGCGCGGCGCCGACACCCTCACCGCACTGCGGATGATCGGCGAGCTGTCCGGCTACTGGATGCTGCGCGGCCTGCGCTTCGAGGGCGCCCCGCACGCCCGGAAGGTCCTGGAGGAACTCGGCCCGCACCCCGCCCCGGGCCTGGAGGAGGAGTACGCGATCTGCCTGATGCTCGCCGCCACCACCCCCAACTGGCGCGAGGAACTGGCACCGCAGCTCGCCGTGACCGAGGCGCTGATGAGGAACTTCCGGCGCACGCCCAGGCGCAACCCCGCGCTGACCCTGCTCTGGGCACCCTTCACCGGCGTCCCCGAGGAAATGGACCAGCTGACTCCGGCCGAAGTCGCGCAGTGGCGGGCGGACCCCTGGTCCACCGGCCTGATCCACGTCGGCGACGGCTTCCGGCACCTCTATGTGACCGCTGACGCGGCCTCCGCCGACCGGGAGTTCACCGCCGCCGTCGAGCAGTTCCGGAGCATCGGCGACCGCTGGGGCCAGATCATCGCGCTGGGCGAGCTCGCGAACATCGCCGACTGGCGCGGTGACCACGGGCGCTCCGAGGGGCTCGCCGCCGAGTCACTACGGCTCGCGGCCGAGCTCGGCGCGGCCGAGGACATCGCCGAGCTGGTCTGCGCCCGCGCCGAACGCCGGGTCAGGGCCGGGGAGCTGGACGCCGCGGTCGCCGACTGCGAGCAGGCGATCGGCCTGTTCCGGCGGGTGGGCGCGCCCGACAGCGTCGCCCGCGCGCGGCTCTGCCTGGCCGACATCGCCCGGCTCCGAGGCGATCTCTCCACCGCGCGCGAGCTCTGCGCGAGCGCCCTCGCGGCCTCCCCGCCCGGATCGTTCAGCGGGGACTGGCTCCGCATCTCCGTTCTGGTCGAGCTCGGCCGGATCGCCGAGGCCGAGCCGAACGCCGAGGCGGCCCGGGCGTACTACCGCGAGGCGCTGCCCCACGACGTGGACCACCGCAACCTGCCCGCCCTGGCCATCGCCGCCGAGGCCGTCGCCGGCCTCGGCGTGCTGGAGGGAGAACCCGGGCGCGCCGCCTACCTGCTCGGCGTCTCCCGCGCCCTGCGGCGCAACGAGGCACCAGCCGACGCCGACCAGCTCAGGACCACCGGGGCGGCCCTCGCCGCACTCGGCAGGGCCGGCTACGACAGGACCCACGCCGAAGGCGCGGCACTCCGGGTCGAGGACGCGGTCCGGGCGCTGACCGACGAGGCCCAGAGGCGGTCAGTGACCGGTCAGTGAGCGGTCAGCGCGCGGCGCGACGCTACCGCACATGACCTCCTCGACAGTCTCCTCCGCCCGCAAGTGGGGCACGCTTGCCATCTGCTCGGCAGCGGCGCTGCTCCTCGGCATCGACAACACCGTCCTCAACCTCGCCATCCCCGACCTGGTCAAGGTCCTCCACCCGTCGTCCACCCAGATCCTGTGGATCGCCGACGCCTACAGCTTCGCCCTGGGCAGCCTGCTCGTGGTGATGGGCAGCCTCGGCGACCGGATCGGCCGCAAGCGGCTGCTCCTGGTCGGCGCCACCGGCTTCGGTCTGGCCTCCCTGCTCACCGCCTACGCCGGTAACCCGGACCTGCTGATCGCCGCCCGGGTACTGCTCGGCGTCGCCGGAGCGACGATCATGCCGTCCACGGCCTCGCTGGTCCGCTCCACCTTCACCGACGCCAAGGAGCGCACCCTCGCCATGGGGATCGCCGGCGGCGTGGGCGCGGCCGGGTTCGCACTCGGCCCGGTCATCGGCGGCGCGCTGCTCGACCACTTCTGGTGGGGATCCGTCTTCCTGATCAACGTGCCGGTGATGCTGCTGCTGCTCGGCTTCGGTTCGGTGCTGCTGGTCGAGTCCCGGCACCCGGCCCGCGGACGCCTCGACATGTCCAGCGTGCTGCTGTCCGCGGTCGGCCTGTTCGGTGCGATCTACGCCGTCCAGACCGGCGCGCACGACGGCTTCACCCAGCCGAAGGTCCTGGTCGCCGCGTCGGTCGGCCTGGCCGCGCTGGCAGCGTTCGGTCTGCGCCAGACGCGCATCGCCTCCCCGCTGATCGACCTGCCGCTGCTGCGCGACAGGGCCTTCGCCGGCTCGCTCGGCGCGAACCTGGTGACGATCCTGTCCGTGTCAGCGCTGTCGCTGGCCTTCTCCCAGTACTTCCAGGACGTGCGCGGCTGGTCGCCGCTGACCGCAGGGCTGGCGCTGCTCGCCGGACCGGTCGGCGCGATGATCGGCGGCCCCTCCTGCGCCGTGCTGATCGCTCGCATCGGCCGGGCCCGCACCACCGCTCTCGGACTGGGCCTGATGGCCGTCAGCATGGTCTGCTTCTCACTGGTCGGCGTGCACACCAGTTACGCGCTGCTCGCCCCCGCCGTGGTCCTCAACGGCGTCGGCATGGGCTTCATCTTCGGCGTCACCAACGACACCATGATGGCGACCGCCCCCAAGGAGCGGGCCGGAGGAGCCGCCGCGATCGGCGAGACCGCCATGGAGCTCGGCAGCGGCCTGGGCATCGCCGTCCTCGGCAGCGTCCTCGCCGGCAGCTACCGCAGCGGACTGCACCTCCCGGCCGGGCTGTCCCCGGCCGCTGTCGCCGCGGCGCACCAGACCGTCGGCGGCGCGATGGCGACCGGCGCGGCGTTGCCCGCGCCGCAGGGGCCCGCGCTGGTCAACACCGCCCAGCAGGCGTTCGTCCACGGCATCCACACCACCACGCTGATCGGCGCGGCCCTGCTCGCAGCCGGCGCGGCCGTCACGCTCTTCGCCCTGCGCGGAGTCCCGGCGGTGATCACCGACACGCAGGACGACGAGCGGAACGAGGAGGTGGCGGAGATCCCGCTCCCTGCCGTCGGCTGACCGCCGCCGCGACGGGCCGGACCCCACCCGGGTACCGGCCCGTCGGTGTTTCTCCGGAGGTGAGCGAGGATGGTGAGGTGAATCCTCCCCCGCACCCACCTGTGCGCCTGATCGCCACCGACCTCGACGGCACCCTGCTGCGCAGCGACGGCACCGTGTCGGCCCGTACCCAGGCCGCGCTGACGCTGGCCGAGGACGCGGGACTGTGCATCGTCTTCGTGACCGGCCGCCCGCCGCGCTGGATGGAGTCACTGAGCGAGCACACCGGGCCGCACGGGGTCGCGATCTGCTCCAACGGCGGCGCGGTGTACGACGTGCGGCGCAAGGAGCTGGTGGAGTCGTTCCCGCTGCGCGCGGAGGACGCGTTGGCCGTGGTCGAGGCGCTGCGCAGGGAGTTGCCGGGGGTGTCCTTCGCCTTCGAGTATCCGAGCGGGTTCTCCCACGAACCGGACTACACCTCGCAGATGTGGGGCTCGGACGGGGTGCAGCGGATCGCCCCCGCCGAGGAGATCCTCGGGGCCGCCGACGCCCACACCGTCTTCAAGATCCTCGCGAAGCACCCGGACCTGGACCCGGACGAGATGCTGCGCCGCGCCTGCCTCGCGGCCGGGGACCTCGCTGAGATCACCCGCTCCAGCCCGATGCTCGAGATCAGCGCGACCGGCGTGAGCAAGGCCACGACGCTGGCGCGGTGGTGCGCGGACCGCGGGATCGCCGCGGAGGAGGTCGTCGCCTTCGGCGACATGCCCAACGACCTGCCGATGCTGGCCTGGGCCGGGACGGCGTACGCCGTGGCGAATGCGCACCCGCAGGTGCTGGCCGCGACGCCGGGGCGAGCCGGTGACCACGACGAGGACGGCGTGGCGGAGGTCATCGAGAAGCTGGTCGCCTCGCTGTAGCGGCTAGACCAGAAGCGCGTCCGCCTCCCGCTCGCGCTCCCACATCTGCCGCAGGGGGCCGTCGGCGAGGACCAGTTCGTGCCAGCCGCCGCGCTGGACGACCCGGCCCGCGTCCAGCACCAGGATCTCGTCCACGGCGTCCAGGCCCGCGAGCCGATGGGTGATCAGCAGCGTGGTGCGGCCTTCGGTCGCAGCGAGCAGATCCGCCGTCAGGGCGTCTGCCGTTGCCAGGTCCAGGTGCTCGGCAGGCTCGTCCAGGATCAGCGCGGGGAAGTCGGCGAGCAGCGCGCGGGCCAGCGCGAGGCGCTGGCGCTGGCCGCCGGAGAGGCGGGCCCCGTGCTCGCCGACCATGGTGTCCAGGCCCTCCGGCAGCGCCTCGACCCAGCCGTCCAGGCGGGCGGCGCGGAGGGCGGCCCACAGGTCGGCCTCGGTGCACTCGGGGCGGGCGAGCCGCAGGTTCTCCCGGAGCGAGCTGTCGAAGATGTGCGCGTCCTGGGCGCAGACTCCCACCGCTGTGCGGACGTCGTCGCTGTCGATCCCGGTGACGTCGACGCCGTTCAGGGTGACCTCGCCGGAGGCCGGCTCCAGGAAGCGGAGCAGGACGTTGGCGAGGGTGGTCTTGCCGGACCCGCTGGGGCCGACCACCGCGACGCGGCGGCCCTCGGTGAGGTCCAGATCGAGGGCGTGGAGGGCCAGTTGTTCCTGTCCCGGCCAGCGGGCGGCGAGGCCCCGGGCCCGCAGGGGAAACGGATTCCGGGGGAGCGGGCGGGGCTGCTCGGGCTCCCGGACCGGCTCGGGTGCGTCGACGAGCTCCAGTACCCGGGCGGCGGACTGGGCGCTGCGGCGACGGACCTGGGCGGCGACGGGCAGGCCCGTCACCGCCTCGAAGGCGGCCAGGGGCGCCAGGACGAGCACGGCGAGGACCACGCCGTGGATCCGGCCCGAGGCGACGGCCTGAACGCCGAGGAGCGCGCAGGCTGTCGCGGTGAGCCCGGTCAACGCCGTGCCCAGTCCCGTACCCACACCGGCGCCTGCGGCGGAGCGTCGGGCGAGCGCGGTGAGACCGGCGTCGGTGGCCCTGAGCTGGGCGAGGCGGCGCGGGAGGGCGCCGCTGACGGTCAGTTCGGCGGTGCCGTCGAGCACGCCGACGACCTCGGCGGCGAGTTTTCCCCTGGTCGCGGCCTGGGCCTGCTCGGCGCGGGCCGAGAGTCGCACGGTGAGTGCGGGGACGGCGACGCCTGCGAGGAGCAGGCCCGCGGCGAGGGTCGCCCCGGCGGCGGGCAGCAACCAGGCCACCACGGCGACGGTCGCGGCGGACGCGAGGGCGGCTGCGGCGGCCGGGAGGCGGAACCGGAGGAAGTAGTCCTGGACGGCGTCCACGTCGGCGACCATGCGGGAGAGGAGGTCGCCGCGGAGGTTCCTTCCGGTGCCGTTCGGCGCGAGGCGCTCCAGGCGGCGGTAGACGGTGGCGCGGAGGGTCCCGAGCGAGCGGAACACCGCGTCATGGCTGACCAGGCGCTCCGCGTAGCGGAGGGCGCTGCGCGCCGTGCCGAAGGTGCGGACGGCAGTGACCGCGACCATCAGGTAGAGCACCGGCGGCTGCTGGGAGGCGCGGTCGATGAGCCAGCCGGAGGTGCCCATGAGGGCGGTGGCGCTGAGGAGTGCGGCCGCGGCGAGGGTCACCGCGAGGGTCATCCGACGGCGGTGCTTCGGCGTTCGGGCGGCGGCGCGGATGCGCTTCAGCGGGGTTGCTGTTGGGCCTGCGGCGGGGGTGGGTGCAGGTGGTGCGGGGGTGGGCCGGTTCGGGGTAGTCGCTCTGGGGCCTTCATATTTACGGGCGGTGTGGACTCGAGGTGCCTTTTCCTCGCCGCTCCACCCGCAAATACGAGGTACGGCCCCTGCCGCGACCACCCCGCCCCGTCCCACCCCCTCCCCTGCGTGGGTGGGATAAAGCGCGGTGCGCTCGCCGTCCGACAGCGCGAGCCTGGCGGTGGCGAGAGCAAGGAGCGCGGGGCGGTGTGCGGTGACGATCACCGTGCGGTCGCGGGCGAGTTCGCGGATCGCGTTGACGATGGTCTTCTCGCTTGCGCCGTCAAGGTTGGCCGTCGGTTCGTCGAGGAGAACCAGGGGGCGATCGGACAGGAAGGCGCGGGCGAGGGCCAGGCGCTGGCGCTGGCCGGCGGAGAGGCCGTGACCGTTCTCGCCCAGAGGGGTGCGCACTCCCTGGGGGAGGTTGCTGACGAAGTCCCAGGCGTGCGCGGACTGGAGGGCGCGCTGCAAATCCTGGTCGGAGGCTTCGGGGCGGGCGAGGCGGACGTTGTCCGCGATGGTGCCCGCGAAGAGGTAGGGGTGCTGGGGGACCCAGGCGATGCGTGAGCGCCATGACTCCGTGGAGATGTCGTTGAGGTCCTGCCCGTTGATGCGGATCTGGCCGGAGGTCGGGGTGGTGAAGCCGAGGAGGACGTTCAGCAGGGTTGTCTTGCCGGTCCCGGACACACCGGTGACGGCCAGGGTCTCCCCTGGGGTGATCTGGAGGGAGAGGTTGTTGATCCCGGGTGCGTGAGTGACTGTCAGGTCACTGATGTCGATGGTGAATGAGATGGGGGCTTCGTGGTCGCCCGTGGCGGGCTTCGGGGTCTCCAGGACCTCGAAGATCCGCTCGGCGGCGGCCAGGCCCTCGACGCTGGCGTGGTAGTGGGTGCCGACCTGGCGGATGGGGAGGTAGGCCTCGGGGGCCAGGACCAGGACGACCAGGCCGGTGTAGAGGTCGAGGCTGCCGTCGACCAGGCGCATGCCGATGGTGACGGCGACCAGGGCGACCGAGACGGTCGACAGCAGTTCCAGCGCGAAGGAGGAGACGAAGGCGATCCGCAGGGTGCGCATGGTCGCCCTGCGGTACTGGTCCGTGGTCTTCCTGATGGCCTCGGCCTGGGCCTTCGCCCGGCCGAACACCTTGAGCGTCGGCAGGCCGGCCACCACGTCGAGGAAGTGGTGCGAGAGACGGCCCAGGGTCCGCCACTGGCGGTCCATCCTGCTCTGGGTGGCCAGCCCGATCAGGACCATGAAGACCGGGATGAGGGGGAGCGTGAGCACGATGATCAGTGCGGAGAGCCAGTCGGCCAGGAGGATGCGCGCGATGACGGCGACCGGCACCACTACGGCGAGGGCGAGTTGGGGGAGGTAACGGGCGAAGTAGTCGTCCAGCGCGTCCACGCCGCGGGTCGCGAGCGTGACGAGCTCCCCGCTGCGCTGACTCGTCAGCCAGGACGGTCCGAGGGCAGTGGCCCGGTCGAGGAGCTGCTCGCGCAGTTGCGACTTGACCTGGGCGGAAGCCCGGTGCGCGGCCACCTCGGTCCCCCAGGAGACCAGACCCCGCAGAAGGCTCACACCGGCAAGGAGGCAGAGAGCGACTGACAGCTCCGCTGCGGAACGGTGTTGCTGGAAGGCGCCCACCACAACGTCCGCGATGACCATCGCCTGGGCGATGACCAGCCCCGCGCCGAGCATCCCCAACACCACGGACGCCAGCAGGAAGACCCGCGTCGCCCCGGCGTACCGCACCAACCTCGGATCAACCGGCTTCATGACCACTCACCTCAGACTCTTGAACTACGGCGGATTCACCGCGCTTTTCCCACCGACGCAGGGGAGGGGGTGGGACGGGGCGGGGTGGTCGCGGCAGGGGCCGTACCTCGTATGTGCGGGTGGCAGCGGCGTAGCAAAGGCACCTCGAGTCCACAGCCGCCCGTAAATATGAAGGCCCCAGAGCGACTACCCCGAACCGGCCCACCCCCGCACCACCTGCACCCACCCCCGCCGCAGGCGCACCCCTCAGGCCGGGATGTTCCGGACACCGATCCGCCTGCGGAAGACCCAGTACGTCCAGGCCTGATAACAGAGCACCACCGGCGTCATGAACCCGGCGACCCAGGTCATCACCTTGAGCGTGTACGGCGAGGAGGAGGCGTTGGCGACGGTGAGGGACCAGGCCGGGTTCAGCGACGAGGGCATCACGTTCGGGTACAGCGAGAGGAACAGCATCGCCACCGTGGCGACGATCGTCAGGCCGGACAGGATGAACGCCCACCCCTCGCGTCCGGCCTGGTTGAAGCCGAGCGCAGCGACCAGCGCGATGACGGCGACGAGCATCGCCGCCAGCGATCGGCCGTTCCCGCTGCTCGCCTGGGTCCAGCTCAGGAAGCCCAGCGCGAGCGCGGCCGTGAGCAGGCCGAGCTTCAGGGCCAGGCTGCGGGAACGGTCGCGGATGTCGCCCAGCGTCTTCAGCGAGACGAACACCGTGCCGTGGAAGGTGAACAGAGCCAGCGTCACCGCACCGCCGAGGAGGGCGTAGGGGTTGAGCAGGTCGATGACGTCGCCCGCGTAGTTGCCGGAGGCGTCGATCTTGACGCCGTGGACGATGTTGCCGAAGGCCACGCCCCACAGGAAGGCCGGTACCAGGGAGGTCCAGAAGATGGCGTGTTCCCAGTTCCGCTTCCAGCGCTCGTCCGAACGCTTGGCGCGGTACTCGAAGGCCACGCCGCGGACGATCAGGCAGACCAGGATGACGAGCAGCGGGAGGTAGAAGCCGCTGAAGAGCGTCGCGTACCAGGCGGGGAACGCCGCGAAGGTCGCGCCCGCGGCGGTGAGCAGCCAGACCTCGTTGCCGTCCCAGACCGGGCCGATGGTGTTGATCAGGACCCGGCGTTCGCGCTCGTCGCGGGCGAGCAGCTTGGTGAGGACGCCGACGCCGAAGTCGAAGCCCTCGAGGAAGAAGTAGCCGGTCCAGAGGACCGCGATCAGCACGAACCAGACGTCGTGGAGTTGCATGGGGATCTCCTCAGTACGCGAAGGCGAGTGGCTTGTCGGCGTCGCCGGACGGGCCGCGGAGGGTGGGGTCCTGGGCGGGTGGCTCCTCGTCGGTGGGGCCCGCCTTGGCGTAGGTGACGAGCAGGCGGATCTCGATGACCGCGAGGATCGCGTAGAGGAGCGTGAACACGGTGAGCGAGGTGATCTGCTCGCCGAGGGAGACGTTGGGGGAGACCGCGGAGGCGGTCGTCATCAGGCCGTAGACGGCCCAGGGTTGGCGGCCCATCTCGGTGAAGATCCAGCCCCAGGAGTTGGCGATCAGGGGGAAACCCATGGTCAGGATGGCGAGGCGCCAGGCCCAGGTGTTGAGGAAGGGGCTCAGTTCCCGGTGCTTGGTGAGCATGAGGAGGGGGACCTCGTCGCCGCCGCGCCGGTGCTCGGGGGCGAGCCAGAAGCGCTTGCGGGTGAGCCAGAGGCCGATGACGCCGACCACGAAGGAGGTCATGCCGAAGCCGATCATCCAGCGGAAGGCCCAGAAGGTGGTGGGGATGTTGGGCTCGTAGTTGGGAGCCTTGTCGCCGTACTTTGCCTTCTCCGCGGCGTTGGTGTTGTTGATGCCGGGGACGGCGTCGTGGAAGTTGCTGTGGGCGAGGAAGGAGAGCAGGCCGGGGATGGAGATCTCTATGGTGTTCCGGCCTTGGGAGACGTTGCCGTAGGCGAAGACGGAGAACGGCGCGGGCTGCGCGGTGTCCCAGAGTGCCTCGGCGGCGGCCATCTTCATGGGCTGCTGCTCGAACATGACCTTGCCGAGGGTGTCTCCGCTGATCGCGGTGCCGAGCCCGGCGATGATCGTGACGATCAGGCCGAGGCGCAGCGAGGTCCGCATGGAGCCGACCTTGTCGGGGTTGCGGTCTACGGCGGAGAGCCGGCTGTTGCGGCGCAGCTGGTACGCGGCGATGCCGACCATGAAGGCGCCGCCGGTGAGGAACGCGGCGGTGAGGGTGTGGAACACCACGACGAGGGTGGTGTCCTGGAACAGGACCTTGCCGATGTCGGTGAGCTGGGCCCGGCCGTTGGCGCCGATCCGGTACCCGACCGGGTGCTGCATCCAGGAGTTGGCGGCGAGGATGAAGTACGCGGAGAGGACGGTGCCGATGGACACCATCCAGATGCAGGCCAGGTGGATCTTCTTGGGAAGGCGTTCCCAGCCGAAGATCCAGAGCCCGATGAAGGTGGACTCGAAGAAGAAGGCGATGAGCGCTTCCATGGCGAGGGGCGCGCCGAAGATGTCGCCGACGAACCTGGAGTAGTCGGACCAGTTCATCCCGAACTGGAACTCCTGGACGATGCCGGTGACCACACCCATGGCGATGTTGATCAGGAAGAGCTTGCCCCAGAACTTGGTCGCCTTGAAGTACCGGATCTTGCCGGTGCGCACCCAGGCGGTCTGGAGTCCCGCGGTGAGCACGGAGAGGCTGATGGTCAGCGGGACGAAGAGGAAGTGGTAGACGGTGGTGATGCCGAACTGCCAGCGCGCCATCGTCTCGTGGGCCAGGGCGAGCTCCACGTCGTGCCTCCTTCAGGCTGAGCGCTCTTGTGAACGTGAACACATTCACAAAGTATTATCGCCCATAGGTAGGGACGATCTACACGGGGGGTACCCCTCAGTGCGCCGCGGGGATGCGGATGCGGAACACCGTACCCGCGCCGGGAGCGGTGAGCAGTTGGACCTCGCCGTGGTGAGCGGTCGTCAGGGCGGACACGATGGCGAGCCCGAGACCTGCTCCGCCGCCGTCCTGGCGGCTGCGGGAGGAGTCGACCCGGTAGAAGCGCTCGAAGACCCGGGCCGCCTGGTCCGGGGTCAGGCCGGGGCCGTGGTCGGCGACCTCGATCACGCCGTGGCCGTCCATGGTTCCGACGCCGATGCGGACCGGGCTGCCGGGCGGGGTGTGCTTCACCGCGTTGCCGACGAGGTTGGTCACCACCTGGCGCAGCCGCGCCTCGTCGCCGAGGACGAGCGCGGCGGCGGGGCCGCAGTCGCCGCCGGGGCCGGTCAACGCGACCGGGCGGGAGGGGTCCAGGGCGGTGGTGTCGTGCAGTGCGTCGGCGGCGAGGGTACGCAGGTCCATCGGGGCGAGTTCGAGCGGACGCTGCTCGTCGAGGCGTGCCAGCGTCAGCAGGTCCTCGACCAGGCCGCCCATCCGGATGGCCTCGCTCTCGATTCGGGCCATGGTGCGTTTGATGTCGGCGTCCTCGCTGAGCGCGCCCATCCGGTAGAGCTCGGCGAAGCCGCGGATGCCCGCGAGGGGAGTGCGCAGCTCGTGGCTGGCGTCCGCGACGAAGCGGCGCATCCGGTCCTCGGAGGCGGCGCGGGCGGCGAAGGCCGACTCGATCTGCTCCAGCATGGTGTTGAGGGAGCCGGCGAGGCGGCCGACCTCGGTGTGCTGGGCGCCCTCGGGCATCCGGTGCGAGAGGGGGTGGCCTGCGGCGATCTCGGTGGCGGTGGTTTCTATCCGTTCGAGTGGTCTGAGGCCGGCGCGCACGGCGAACCAGCCGGCCAGAGCGAGCAGCATGAGCACCGCGCCGCCGATGGCGAGGAAGCCGTCGCCGAGCTTGGCGAGGGTGGCGTTGGTGTCGTCCATCGAGGAGGCGACGACGAGGACGACGGAGCTGGTCGAGTCCATGTGCAGGTAGAGGACCCGCCAGGTGCCGCCGCCGTGGTCGCTGGGAACGGTGAAGGGCTTGTCCACGCGAGCGGCGGCCTCCGCGTCGGTGAGCGGCGGCAGGCTGGGCTGCGGGTCGCTCGCGGACACCGGCTGGCGTTGGAGCGGGGTGTAGGAGCCGTCGGACTGCCGGAACGCGACCACGAACTGGCTGGGCAGCGCGCCGCCGCGCGGCATCCCCATGTGCTCCGGCGCCTGTCCGACCACGAGGTGCCGCTGCATGGGCGCGGCCGCCCGCCTCAGCTGGTCGTCCACCCGCTTCACCATCTGCACCCGGACCGTGCCGAGGACCAGGGTGTCGCTGACCGCGAGGCCCAGAGCGAGCAGGGCGACGGCCAGAACCAGGAGTCGTCCGCGCAGGGAGAGGCCGCCGCGCAGCTCCCGGAGTAGGCGGCTACGCAGGCGGGCGACGAATGACATAGCCGATTCCGCGGACCGTGTGGATCAATTTGGCGCTGCCGTCGTTTCCCGAGTCGACCTTGCGGCGCAGGTAGGAGATATAGGACTCGACGATGCTGAGGTCCCCGCCGAAGTCGTAGGCCCAGACGTGGTCCAGGATCTGCATCTTGGACACGACCCGTCCGGTGTTGCTCATCAGGTACTCGAGCAGCTTGAACTCGGTGGGCGACAGAGCGACCGGCCGTCCGGCCCGGACGACCTGGTGGCCGACCGGGTCCAGCTCCAGGTCGGCGACGACCAGGCGGCCGGCGTCGGCCGGGCCGCCGGTGCGACGCAGGATCGCGCGGATGCGGGCGATCAGCTCTTCGAGGCTGAAAGGCTTGGTGACGTAGTCGTCACCTCCGGCGGTCAGGCCGCTGATCTTGTCGTCGACGCCGTCCTTGGCGGTGAGGAAGATCACCGGGATGCGGTCGCGTTCGCCCCCTCGTCCGGCCGGGCTGCCCGGCTCGTCGCGGAGCCGGCGGACGACCGCGAAGCCGTCCATGTCGGGCAGCATCACGTCGAGCAGCACCAGGTCGGGGCGGTGCTTGGCCACGGCGGCGACGGCCTCGGCGCCGGAGGCCGCGGAGGAGACCGTGAAGCCTGCGAAGCGCAGCGAGGCGGAGAGCAGCTCGCGGATGTTCGGCTCGTCGTCGACGACCAGCAGGCTGGCTTCGGTGCTGTCCATGTGCGGCCCCTGACGGGTGGGACGGTCGGTTGCTGTGCGTGCCGGGAGCGGTGACGCCCCCGGCACGCGGGTCTCGCCGGGCACCGTACGGTGCCTCTATGAGGGTCGGATGAACGCGCTGGTCAGCCGCCGTTCGCCGGCGCGCTGCCGGCGCCGAAGCCGCCACCGCCGAAGCCCCCGCCGCCGAGGCTGATGCCGCCCTCGGTGACCGTGGTCGCGGCGACGTCGCCGGAGGCGTTGGTGGTGCCCCGAACGGTCACCGTCTGCCCCGGCTGCAGGTCGCCGACCTTGCCGCTCTTGGCGATGCTGACCGTGGTGGAGCTGCCGGTGGTGACCTTGACGATGTTGCCCGAGGTGTCGGTCACGTAGACGGTGTTGCCGTCGACGAGCTTGACGGTACCGATGGTGGCGCCCGACCCGGTGCCGGTTCGGGCCCCGGTGCCGCCGCCGAGTCCGGCGCCGCCGCGGGTGAACCCGCCGGCACTCGTGCGCGCGGTCGCGGTGCTGCCGGACAGGTTGTTCTTCTCGACCATGGCTCCGCCGGCGAAGGCGGCCGCCGCGATCACCCCGCCGCAGAGCAGCAGGGTCAACCAGGGCAGCTTGCGGCGCGGCGGCGCGGCGAGTTCTGCGCCGATGTCACGCGCGTCCGGAGCCTCGGCGAGGATCTCCTCCGGGCTCGGGTCGCGGTCGTCCAGCAGGTCCAGCTCCCGTGTCGGCTCCTCGCGCAGGCCGGGGACGAACGAGTCGTCCGCCGTGACGAGATCGGCCTCGACGAGTTCAGCCTTGACGAGATCAGCCTTGACGAGATCACTGTGTGGTCCGGCCATGGGGGTTGTCCTCTCGGGATTCTGACGGTCACTCATGGCGCAGCGCCTCGATCGGGCGCAGGCTCGCCGCACGGCTGGCCGGATAGCTGCCGAAGAACAGTCCGATGGCGACGGCGATGCCGAACGCCCCGTACACCGAGGCCGGGATCACCACGGGTTTGATGCCGACGATGGTGAAGTGCGCCCCGATCAGCGCGGCGGCCACGCCGAGCCCGCCGCCGACCAGGGAGAGCAGGGTCGACTCGGCCAGGAACTGTCCCAGGATGACGCCCTTGGGCGCGCCGATGGCCTTGCGGATGCCGATCTCCCGGGTCCGTTCGGTGACGGTGACCAGCATGATGTTGGTGATCCCGATCCCGCCGACCAGCAGTGAGATGGCCGCGACCGCGCCCAGCAGCACGGTGAAGGTCTGCGTGGTGGAACTGCGGGTGGAGAGCAGCGAGGTCTGGCTGCTGATCCGGAAGTCCACGGCGGAGGCGCTGGTGATGCCGTGCTGTCCCATCAGGATCTGGGTGATCTCGCTCTGGGCGTTGGTGGTGGCGTCCGCCGAAGTGGCCTCGATCAGGATCTGGTTGAGCGAGCCGAAGCCGGTGAAGGCGTTCTGCACGGTCGGCAGCGGCGCGATGACCACGTCGTCCGGGTCCTGGAAACCGGTGCCGCCCTTGGTGGCGAGCTCGCCGACGACGGTGAACGGGGTTCCGCCGATGGTGATCACCTTGCCGATCGGGCTGTCCGTGCCGAACAGGTCGGTGGCGGTGGTGGATCCGATGACGGCGACCTTGCGGGAGTTGAGGACGTCGTCGTTGCTGAAGTAGTCGCCCTTGGTGACCTTGCTGTTGGACGCCTCGAAGTACGCCGGGTAGGTGCCGATCACCGAGCTGACGGTGTGCGAGGTGCCCTGGTAGAGCGCCGTCTGCGAGGTGGTGACCTCCGGGGCGATGCCCTTGATGTCCGGGGCCTGGGTGGTGTCGGCGAGCGCGCGGGCGTCGGCGACGGTGAGCGGCTTGGTGCTGGTCGCGGTGGAGGTGCTGGAGCCGGCCCCCGAGCTGACGGTGAGGGCGTTGGTGCCCAGCGCCTCGATCGAGTTCTTCACCGCCTGCGAGGAGCCGTTGCCGACCGCGAGCAGCAGGATCACCGCCGCGACACCGATCAGGATGCCCAGCATGGTGAGGCCGGAGCGCACCTTGTTGGCAGCGAGGCCGCCGAAGGCGAAGCGCAGCGTCTGGAACGGGTTCACCGCGAGCCTCCCGTCAGGACGTTCTGCTCGTTCTGGATATGCAGCGAGTGGACGGCGAAGTCCTCGGGGTCCAGCAGCGCGGGCGGAAGTCCTTCGAGCGGCGCCTGCCGGACGTCGGAGTGGACCCTGCCGTCGACGAGCCGCACCACGCGCTTGGCGTGGCGGGCCACCTCGTCCTCGTGGGTGATGACGACGATGGTGCGGCCCGCGGCGTTGAGCCGGTCCACGATGGCCAGGACGTCGTCGGTGCTGCGGCTGTCCAGGTTTCCGGTCGGCTCGTCCGCCAGCAGCATCGCCGGGGCGGTCACCAGCGCGCGGGCCACGGCCACGCGCTGCTGCTGGCCGCCGGACAGCTCCTGGGGACGGTGGTCGGCCCGGTCGGCGAGGCCGACCAGGGTCAGCGCCGCCATCGCGCGGCGGCGCCGCTCGGCCGACTTCACGCCCGCGTAGGCGAGCGGAAGCTCGACCTGAGCCACGGCGGTGGTGCGCGGAACCAGGTTGAAGGACTGGAAGATGAACCCGATCTTGCGGTTTCGCACCAGCGACAGCTGGTGCTCGTCCAGTCCCCCGACGTCGATCCCGTCGAGCAGGTAGCGCCCGGAGGTGGGCGCGTCCAGGCACCCGAGGATGTTCATCAGCGTCGACTTGCCGGAACCGGAACTCCCCATGATCGCGACGAAGTCGCCCTGGAAGATCGTCAGATCGATGCCCTGCTCGCGGCCCTGCGCGTCCAGCGGACCCGCGAGCGCGTGCACTGCGGCGTCTCCGTGGCCGTAGGTCTTGACCAGGCCGCGCACGGCCAGGATCGGGACCGGACCGCGCGGCTCGGGCGCAGGCGGATCCTGCGCTGCCTGTCTGCGGCGCCTCATCCGCGTCCACCTCCGCCGCTGGTGAGACCGGCTGCCGCGCCGCCGGTGCCGGTACGGGTGCGACCGCCGCCGCCACCGGGGAAGCCACCGCCAGGGAAGCCACCCGAGCCGCTGGTGGCGACCACCGTCAGCTGGACCTTCTGGCCCAGGGTCACCCCGCTGGTGATCTGCACGTCGGTGTCGCCCTGGACTCCCACAGTGACGCTCTGGCGCCGGGTGGAACCGTCCGACTGAACGATGATCACGGTGCTGTTGGCCCCGGTGCCGGTGATCGCCGCCGTCGGCACGAACAAGGCGTTGGACGCCTCACCCGTCACCACCTGCACGCTGGCGCTCAGCCCGGTGCGGAGGGTGGAGGTGTCGCTGGTGATGGACAGCAGCGCCGCGTACTGCACCGCGCTGCCCGAGGACCCGCTGCCGGAACTGCTGACCGGCAGCGAACTGATCGACAGCAGCTTGGCGTTGAGCACGGTGCTGCTCTGCGCGTTGAGCGTGACCGTGGCGGCCTGGCCGGCCTGCAGCTTCAGCGCGTCCGCCTCGGAGAAGTCCGCGGCGACCTCCATGCCCGTGGGGTTGGTGATCACGACGAAGCCGGTCGGGGTGGTCGAGGACGTCGTGGACGACGAGCTGCTGGCCCCGCTGCCCGAGCCACCGCTGCCCGAGCCACTGCTGCCCGTGCCGGAGACGGTCTGGCCGACCTTTCCGGCGACCGAGGCGACGGTGCCGCTGACCGGGGCCCTCAGCACGGTGCCCGTCACGGCGCGCTGCGCCGCGTCGACGGCGTTCTGGGCCGTGGTGACCTGCTGCTCGGCCGAGGCGAGCTGGGCCGGGTTCACGGTGGGGGTGGCGCCGGCGGTCGCCGCGGCCTGGACGTAGGCGGCGTCCTGGGCGCTGACCGTCGCCGTGGCGGCCTTGTGGGTCCGGGTGGAGCTTGGGCTCGGAGTGGGGGTGGCGGACGCCGTCGCGGTCGGCGTCGGCGTGGGCTTCGGGCTGGTGGAGGGAGTGCCACCGGTGCCCCCGCTCCGGCCGGTGCCACCGGTGCTGCCACCGGTGCTGCCGGCTGTGCTGCCACCCGTGCCGCTGCCGCCGGTGGAGCTCGTGGTGGTGCCGCCCCCGTTGCTGTTGCTACTGCTGCTGCCGGTCGAGCTCTGACCGCTCTCGACATTGGTCAGGTTGGCCTGCGCGGACGCCAGCGACGCATTCGCCGCGGTCAGCGTCTCGTTCGCCGTGGTCGGATCCACCTTGGCCAGGACCTGGCCCGCGGTCACCTTCTGACCTGCGGAGACGTCCACCTCGGTGAGCGTCCCACCGGTGGTGAAGCTGGCACCCGCGTCGGTCGGGGAGGTCAGCGCACCCGAGCCGGAGACCGTCGCCAGTACCGTTCCCTGCTGCACCGTCGCGGTCCGTGCGGAGCTCGGGGCCGCGCTACTGCTACTGCTGTTCACTGTCGCGTACGCGGCACCCGCGCCGGTGATCAGAACCAGGCCGAGTACGGAGTTCAACAGGACGGCCCTGCGCCGTCGTGGGAGCACCTTCATGGCGCACAGACTGGCCCGATCCCCCGGCCAACCTCTGGGAGAGATCTGGGAGTTCACCGAGCGCGGCAATCGGTTCCGGGCCCGTGAAACACGGACGAAAGCGGGCATAAGGTCCACTCGACTCCAGGTCCGACACCTCCGGCGATCGACAACTACCAGGAAGTTGCCAGCTTTCGCCCAGGCATCCTCCACCCCGGTGCGGTTCGGTCTAGCGTCATGACCGCCCTCCACCCTCGTGCCCTAGCCGCAGCCGGAGTCCTCAGCCTCGGCGCGCTGCTCCTGTCCGGCTGCTCCTCGGCGACTGCCAAGACGTCGGCGGCCCAACCCTCGTCCTCCTCCTCGGGCGGTGCGCAGTTCTCGGCGTACCGCCAGTGCCTCAGCCAGCACGGAGTCACTCTGCCCACCGGCAGGCCCAGCGGACGTCCGACGGACCGGCCCAGCGGCGGTGCGGGCGGCGGCGGTGGTTACGGTGGCGGCTTCGGCGGCTTCGGCGGCTTCGGCGGAGCCGGTGCCTCGGCCGACCCGGCCACGCAGGCCGCGATGAAGGCGTGCGCCTCGCTGCGTCCCAGCGGAGGCCGCGGCGGCGGCAACTTCAACAGCACCGCCCTCGCCGCCTTCACCAGCTGCATGAAGGACCACGGCGTGACGCTCCCCGCGAACGGCGGCCTGCGCGCCCTGAACACCGCGGACCCCAAGACCGCCGCCGCGTACACGATCTGCAAGGCGCTGCTCCCCACGCGCGGCACCCGCTCCCCCGGAGCCTCGGCCAGCCCGAGCGCCTGAGCGCACGAAAGCGGGTCGGCGCTACCGCCGACCCGCTTCCGTGCGGCTGTCCCCGCGCCGCTCAGACCTGCTTGCGGAACAGCTCCGCCGCCTGCAGGAACAGGTCGTTGGCCTGGGTCTCGCCGATGGTCACCCGGACGCCCTCGCCCGCGAAGGGCCGGACCACCACGCCCGCCGCCTCGCAGGCCGCGGCGAAGTCCATGGTCCGCTCGCCGAGCCGCAGCCAGACGAAGTTGGCCTGCGAGTCGGGCACCGTCCAGCCCTGTGCCGCCAGCGCACCGGCGACCCTGCCGCGCTCCTCGACCAGCCCGGCCACGCGCACCAGCAACTCGTCCTCCGCGCGCAGCGAGGCGACGGCCGCGTCCTGGGCGATCTGGCTGACGCCGAACGGCACCGCGGTCTGCCGCAGTGCGGCGGCCACCGGCTCGTGCGCGATCGCGAAGCCGACCCGCAGCCCGGCCAGGCCGTAGGCCTTGGAGAAGGTCCGCAGCACGCACACGTTCGGGCGGTCCCGGTAGAGCTCGATCCCGTCAGGCACGTCGGCGTCGCGCACGAACTCGCGGTAGGCCTCGTCCAGGACGATCAGGACGTCGCCGGGCACCGCGTCCAAGAAGCGTTCGAGCTCGGCCCGGCGGACGGCTGTCCCAGTGGGGTTGTTCGGGTTGCAGACGAAGATCAGCCGGGTGCGCTCGGTGACCGCCGCGAGCATGGCGTCCAGGTCGTGCACGTCGCCGTCGGTCAGCGGGACCCGGACCGAGGTCGCGCCGCTGATCTGGGTGATGATCGGGTACGCCTCGAACGAGCGCCACGCGTACACCACCTCGTCGCCGGGGCCGGCGGTGGCCTGGATCAGCGACTGGGCGACGCCGACCGAACCGGTGCCGGTGGCGATGTGGGCCTCGGGGACGCCGAAGTGCTCGGCGAGCTCCGCGATCAGCGCGCCGCAGCCCATGTCCGGGTAGCGGTTGAAGCTGTCGGCGGCGGTGACGGCGGCGTCGAGCACGCCGGGCAGCGGCGGATACGGGTTCTCGTTGGACGAGAGCTTGTACGCAGGCGCGCCGTCGGCGCCCTGCGCCGGCTTGCCGGGCTTGTACGCGGGGATGCCCCGGAGGGCTTCCCGCAGGCGGGGGCCCTGCTGCGGCAGTGGAGTCTCGCTCACCGTGGTCTTCCTTCGCGTTTCTTCGCCATGCACTCGGTCGAGATCACCATACGAGCCGATCGGCGATATCTCACCCGTGCGAGTGACATGTTCCACCCGCTTCCCAAGCACGCTTCTTCGGCGGCAGGAGCGGTGCGTGGACGAAACGCAGGCAATGCCAACCAAATGGTCATCGCAGTACGGGTAAAGAGCACAAATGCTCATGGAGAAACGTATCTGCGACGAACCCCCTCAGACCGTCTCCTACCGACACTGCTGAGCCCTACGATCGGTCGGACATGACAGCAGCAGCAGCCAACCAGAGCGGCCGGCGGTCCACCCACGCCCGGCGGATGGAGCGCGCCGGCATCAGGGACGTCGCCGCCGCCGCGGGAGTGTCCATCACCACGGTCTCGGACGCCCTCAACGGCAAGGGCAGACTCCCCGACGAGACCCGCAGCAAGGTCAGGGAGGTCGCCGAGCGACTCGGCTACCGCCCATCCGCCGCCGCGCGCACCCTACGCACCGGGCGCTCCGGCCTGATCGGCCTCACGGTCACCACCTACGGCCAGGAACCCTTCACCTTCACCGAGTTCGCCTACTTCGCCGAGATGGCCCGAGCCGCCACCTCCGCCGCGCTCACCCGCGGCTACGCCCTGGTAGTCCTGCCCGCCGCCTCCCGGCACGACGTCTGGGGCAACGTCGCCCTGGACGGCACTGTGGTGATCGACCCCGCCGACCATGACCCCATGGTCGCCGAGCTCTACCGGCAGGGCCTGCCGGTGGTCAGCGACGGCAAACCGGGCAACTGCCCGGTCACCGCCTGGGTGGACAACGACCACACCAGTGCCGTCCTGGAGATCCTGGAGCACCTCGCCGAGGCGGGGGCGCGCCGGATCGGCCTGCTCACCGGCACCAGCACCGACACCTATACCCGCCTCAGCACCGAGGCGTACCTCGGCTGGTGCCACCGCGTGGGCCAGCAACCCGTGTACGAGGCGTACCCGGCGCACGACCCGTGCGCCGGCGCCGTCGCCGCCGACCGACTGCTCGCCCGGCCCGACCGCCCCGACGCGGTCTACGGCTTGTTCGACCCCAACGGCACCGACCTGCTCGCCGCCGCGCGCCGCTACGGCCTTCGTGTCCCCGAGGACCTGCTGCTGGTCTGCTGCAGCGAGAGCGACGTCTACGCCACCACCGAGCCGCCCATCACCACCCTGTCCCTGAAGCCCCAGCGCATCGGCACTACCGTCGTCAACCTGCTCATCGACGCCATCGAGGGAGTCGGAGCCTTCACCGGTGCCGGCGACACCCCCGAGGGGCAACTGATGCCAACCGAGCTGATCGTCCGCCGCTCCTCGCAGCGGCGCCCTACCCGCACCACCGTCAGCGCTCCCCGCGTTCCCGGCGAGGACTGAGGGTCGGGGGGGAGACCGGGGTTCCGGGGGAGACTGGGTTCCGGGGGCGAACTGAGGGTCAGGGGAGGCCCCAGGAGCTCCGAGCTGTCCGCATACGACCATCGGAAACCATCCCAAACAGGCACCATCGGCGCATCGTCCCACCCGCCTCGTGGGATTGATCCGCCCCAGGTGCGTACGCCGCGAAGAGCAGCTTCCTATGATGGGCAAATGACATCGGTGGACCCCTACGCCCGGCCTGACCTGCCGGACCCAGGCCCCCGTACGCCTGCGCACCCCGACGGGGCGATCATGCAGGGCGACGGGTCCACGACGTACGACTTCTTCGCCCCGCCCCAACGCCCGCCCGCGCCCCCCTTCGCTCCTCCGCCCCTTGCGCCCCCTCCGCCCCAGGGCCCCGGCTACGCGGTCTCGGCCGCGCCGCACGACCCGCCGACCCTCGAACTCGGCGCCCCCCTGTCGGCCGTCGCCACGCACCACCCGCATCCGCTCGGCCACGCTCCGACGCTGGTCGAGGCCGTCCTGCCGGACGAGGACGAGGACGGCTTCCGCGACGGCCCGCTCTACGTCGTCGGCGACATCCACGGCTACCTGCAGGAACTGCTCGACGGACTGCACGGGGAGGGCCTCATCGACGCCGAGGGCCACTGGGCGGCGGGCCGCGCCCGGGTCTGGTTCCTCGGCGACTTCACCGACCGCGGTCCCGACGGCATCGGCGTGATCGACCTGGTGATGCAGCTCGCCGCCGAAGCCGCGGCCTCCGGTGGCTACTGCCGCGCGCTGATGGGCAACCACGAACTGCTGCTGCTCGGCGCGGACCGATACGGCGACGAGGCCGTCCAGTCCAGCGCGGGTACCGCATCCTTCCTCGCCGCCTGGCGGCTCAACGGCGGCCAGCCCAGCGACATGGACCGGCTGGAGGACCACCACGTCGCCTGGCTCTCCCGGCTCCCCGCCATGGCGGTCGAGGACGACCACCTGCTGGTCCACTCCGACACCACCGCCTACCTGGAGTTCGGCGACTCGGTGGACGCCGTCAACGACGCCATCCACGACGTGCTGCAGCGCGGTGACGGCGACGAGTGGTGGGACTGCTTCCGGCGGATGACCAAGCGCTTCGCCTTCCGGGGCGACGACGGCCCACGCGCCGCCCACGAACTCCTGGACGCCTTCGGCGGCCACCGCATCGTCCACGGCCACAGCCCCATCCCCTACCTGCTCGGCGACACCTCCGCCGAGGACGGCCGCCCTGCCCACCGCGTCACCGGTCCGCACGTGTACGCGGACGAGCTCGCCGTCGCCATGGACGGCGGCGTCACCATGGAGGGTGAGGGCCGGCTGCTGATCGCCCGGCTGCCGCTCGCCTGACGGAGCATCGGCTGCTGCTCGGCTGACGGGGCATCGGCTGAACGGACGTCACCTTCCGTGCCCGGAGCGGGCCAGTGGCATGTGCCAGAGGCAACATGTGCCCCACCTGTCCCTGAAATTCCGGAAACAGACTGTCACCCTGTCGGAGCTGCCCCTTACCATCGTAGGTATCCGCCCAGGGCCCGCGACCCGAACCGCTCAACGGGCCGCACCGGATGATGCGCTGCGTCACCCGGCAGCTGACGGGGCGTTCGGGGGATGAGAGTGGAAACGATGGACAGTGCTCCGTACCTGCAGGCCGAGGACAAACTCGACTACGAACGGATCCTGGAGGAACTACTCCACAACGACCAGGTCCGCTCGGCCCTGCGCCGCGCACCCACCGGCCCCAACGCCGAACAGCTGCACACCCGCGCCATGCGCGACTTCAACACCGTCTCCGCCGAGGCGGCGGAGGAGTACACGTACTTCGTCGAGTTGCGCGAGCAGGCCCGCCGCACCACCCCGGTCCCCGACTGGGAGCGCCTCGGCGGTGACGACCCCGCGCAGTGGCAGGAGCCGGAGAGCCCCCTGGTCGCCGCCGAGCGCGCCGGCTGGATGGCCCTGATCGCCGTACTGCTGCCGATCCTGTCCGGGCTCAGCGCCCTGGTGCTGCTGCTGCTCGGCTACGGCCTGCGCGCGGAATCCGTCGCTCTCGGGCAGCCGCTGGTGACCGCCGGGCTGGTCGCCGCCGTGGTCTGCGCGGCGTCGATCGCCGTCGACATCATCGGCCTGCTGCTCACCGCCGCCCGCGACGCGGCGGCGCCACCGGAAGGGCGCAACCCCGAGCTGTACGCGGAACTGGCCAAGGCCAGAGACACCTGGCACAGCGCACTGCGGGACCGGGGTCTGCTGCCGTACCTGCTCGCCCAGCTGGGCACCGTCCCCCGGCCTCCGGGGCCGCGCCCGAGCGGGGTGAGCCTGGTCCGCACCCGCCCCCGGCTGGGTTTCACCAGCCCCGGCTTCACCAGCCCCGGTCCGGAGCGGCTCACCAACGAGCGCGGCGAGGAGATGGCGGAGGGGGAGCGGGCGGCGTTCCACACCAGCGAACCCGGTTACCCCGACCTGGGGCCCGAGCGCCTCACCAACGGGCTCGGCGAAGACGAGGGGCCCTCCGCCGGCGGCGAGCCGCACTTCACCAGCCCCGGCTACTCCCACCTCGGACCCGAGCGCCTCACCAACGAACGAGGCGAGGACGTGGAACCCTCCGAGGAAACCGAGCCGCACTTCAGTAGTCCTGGCTACTCCAGCCCCGAGTTCGCCAGTCCCGCCTTCGGCGGCCCCAGGCAGGCTCCCGACGCTCCGGCGGCGCCGAAGCCTCCGCGCGCGCCGGTGCCCCCGCCGCGCAACCACTCCCGCTTCCTCCCCAACGCCGACGAGGCGGACGGCTCGGCCCGTCCGGACGTCGAGGAGGAGCAGCGGTAGCTGCGAGTGTTCGGGGGGCGGCTGGTCGGGTGCGGTCAGCCCGTCGCCGTGGCGCTCAGCTCGGCGGCGACCAACTCGGCGATCTGCACGGCGTTCAGGGCGGCGCCCTTGCGCAGGTTGTCGCTGGACACGAACAGCGAGATCCCGTGCTCCACGGTCTCGTCCGCGCGGATACGTCCCACGTAGGAGGGATCCCGGCCGGCCGCCTGGAGCGGTGTCGGGATCTCGGACAGCTCGACGCCGGGGGCGTCCGCGAGCAGCTCGCGGGCCCGCTCGGGGCTGATCGGCCGCGCGAAGCGGGCGTTGATCTGCAGCGAGTGGCCGCTGAACACGGGAACCCGGACGCAGGTCCCGGACACCTTGAGCTCCGGGATCTCGAGGATCTTCCGGCTCTCGTTGCGGAGCTTCTGCTCCTCGTCGGTCTCGTTCAGGCCGTCGTCCACGATCGACCCGGCGAGCGGCAGCACGTTGAACGCGATCGGACGCAGGTACTGCTTGGGCTCGGGGAACTCCACCGCCGCACCATCGTGGGTGAGCTCGCTGGCCTTCGGCCCGACCGCGTCGATCTGGCCCTGCAGCTCGGCGACGCCACTGAGCCCGCTGCCGGACACCGCCTGGTACGTGGCGACGACCAACGCGGTGAGCTCCGCCTCGTCGTGAAGCGGACGCAGCACCGGCATGGCCGCCATGGTGGTGCAGTTGGGGTTGGCGATGATGCCGAGCGGGCGGTCCGCGATCGCGTGCGGGTTGACCTCGGACACCACGAGCGGGACCTGCGGGTTCGAGCGCCACCCGGAGGAGTTGTCGATCACCACGGCGCCGGCGGCGGCGACCTTGGGCGCGAGCGCGAGCGCGGCCGTCTTCCCGGCGGAGAAGATGACGATCTCCAGGCCGTTGTAGTCGGCGGTGTCCGCGTCCTCCACCGTCACCGTCCCGTCCTTCCACGGCAGCTGCTTCCCCGCCGACCGCGCCGAGGCGAACAGCCGCAGCTCCGTCACCGGGAAGTCCCGCTCCTCGAGGATCCGTCGCAGAACCCCGCCGACCTGGCCCGTGGCACCCACAATTCCAATCTTCATGCCCCCAGGGTAGGCGGCCCCGGACCGTGCCCCGCCCGAATATCCACCGTCCGGACTCCCGCGCTCCGCTCCCGCCGACAAGACCTGCGCCCACCGCCCGGACTCCCCGGAAATCCTCCGGGCCACAGAGTCGGGCGGCTGAGGGACAGCGGTCTACATCGGGCTTCGGTGGGTCATCTCCTCTGGAAGCCCTGGCCGAGGAATCGAGGTCGAACGGGAGGGTTCCTCACGTGTCGGCATGATGCCGCGCAAGATCCTTCCGCCGAATTTCCACCCGCCCCGTTCGAGGGACAGGAGGACACGGTCCGGCAGGAACACGGCGTCAGCAATGATCATCGCGCCGGAGAACACCGGAAGCCCCAGGAAGACGGCGATCCCGAGGTGCATGCCGATCAGCAGGCCCAGGACCACGTACTTGAGCCTGCTGAAGAGGACGAACGGAAAGGCCACCTGGACCAGCACCGTCATGTACCCGACGATCGCAACGAGGATCGGATGCTGGTCGGCCAGGTGGGAGAGCTCGGGCCAGGGCCGAAACAGGTCGAGCCCGAGGACGTAGTGCAGCGCTGTGCCGTTGCGCCACAGGTATCCCTGCACCTTGTACAGGCCGGCGGATCCGTAGAGGAAACAGACCTCGGCCGCAATGACGAACATGCCGCAGTTGTGCACCAGCGCGCTCAGTCGCTGCCGGACCAGGACAGCCTGCTGCCCTGCGGACGGTGGCACTCGGCGGTTCGGTGACCCGACCGCGCGGCGGGAGTCCCGGCGGGCGTCCAAGGACCAACGCCGACCGCAGGCCGTGAACATGAGGTACTCGGCCATCAGGACGATGAGGTTGTCCCCTCCGTCCGTCATGAAGATGTCCCGGCCGTGAAAGGACGTCACCACGAGCGCGAACAGAACGGATACCGCCCGTGTGCGCCAGCCCAGCATGAACAAGGCGGAGGTGACCAGTGCCAGTGCGTAGCAGGCCTCGAAATAGGCGGGCCGGTCGGACAAGGTGAGGATGCTGAACCAGCCGGTGCTGCCGAACAGTTCGCGCGCGAGGTCCGGGGTCCAGGGCGACCCGGGCCCCCAGATCTCGTCTCGGTGCGGGAACTCACGTAGCAGGAACGCCAGGTACAGCATCCCGTAGCCGATCCGCAGCACGGCAGCCGCGTGGAGCGACATCGCTCGTTCGGTCAGGAAAGTGATCACCCGAGAGACAGGGGCCGGAAACGGAGGCACCGCGCTGGGCACCGTTCCTCGGGGGGAACGCACGTCGAGTTCCTGGTCAGTCATCAAGAGACGTCACCTGCCACCACGGGAGATACCTGATATTGGAGGCCGCGACGGGAGGAGCCCCTCCAGCGGCACGCGCCTCGGGCGCGATCGGATTGACCACGACGCGCAACTGAACGGCGTCGAAAGCACGGTTGCTCTGATCGGCCACGCGCTCGGTGGCGATGTTGAGGAGGTATGCCTGAAGCATGCGGGCGCGCTCCGAGTCGGACGAGCCGCCAGTGCCGTGGGCGTCGGCATAGGCGGCCCATGCCCGTCGCAACATGTTCTGGGCTGTGTGGCTGGGGAAGGGGTTGTCCCTCACTTCGGCGACGTCAACGGCAGTCAGGTCGACCCAATCTCCGACCTTCCGGGCACCGTTGGGAGACGTTGTGGCCACCCGCGCCGAGATCTGCGGCTGGGCGTACTGCGGGTCCGGGGCGAACAACTGCCAGTTCTGCTCGAAATAGGGATAGATCCACGCGTTGATCTGCTGCGCGTATCGCTGGGACACAGTGTTGGAGGGCGCGACGTACAGAAACACCAGACACACGTGCACGATGGCTGTCGTGACACACGCAGCGACCGCGAGGGCGACCACCAGCCTCGCCGGTCGGGACAGCGGCGGAGGCGAGCCCGTGTCCTCGCCGTCGGCTGCTTCCTTCACCTCCGAGGGCTGGGACATGGGTCCAGGCGAGGGCAGGCCTGGTACTGGCCCTCCATCCCCTTCCGCCGAAAATCCCTTCCTCGCGCGGTCGTGGTCGGTGTCGCTCCTGCTCATCTCGTCCTCTTTGTGGGTCTGCCGGCGCGCCGCTCCGACCCGCTGAGCGTCGCTTGCGAGATGTGCGGGGGCGTCAGCAGCACGCTCCCGCGTTCAACCTGCGGCCGCCCCTTGGGACAACGCTCCGTCCCAAGGGGCGGCCGGCCACAGGCTTGTCAGATCGGACGTCAGGAGCGGGAGTCACCCGCGCCACGTCGGCGGGCGAAGAGGACACCCGCGCCGAGGGTCGCCAGGCCCAACAGAGACGCACCGACGGTGATATCGGTCACGTCCGGTCCGGAGATGCTGCCACCGAGTCCAGCTCCCACCGGGCCAACGGGAGGCCGACCTCCACCGTGATGGTGGTGATGACCACCGTGGTGGTGGTGATGGTGGCCTCCTCCAACTGACGGACCACCGGTCGTCCCGGCCGTCGTTCCAGCGGTCGTGCCCGCGGTCGTCCCACCCGTCGTGCCTGCGGTCGTGCCTGCGGTCGTGCCAGCGGTCGTGCCTGCGGTCGTCCCGCCCGTCGTTCCGGCCGTCGTGCCAGCGGTCGTGCCTGCGGTCGTCCCGCCCGTCGTCCCGCCCGTCGTTCCGGCCGTCGTGCCAGCGGTCGTGCCCGCGGTCGTCCCACCCGTCGTGCCCGCCGTCGTGCCCGCCGTCGTCCCACCTGTCGTGCCCGCCGTCGTTCCAGCGGTCGTGCCCGCCGTCGTCCCACCCGTCGTGCCCGCCGTCGTTCCAGCGGTCGTGCCCGCCGTCGTCCCACCCGTCGTACCCGCCGTCGTTCCAGCGGTCGTGCCCGCCGTCGTCCCACCCGTCGTACCCGCCGTCGTTCCAGCAGTCGTGCCCGCCGTCGTCCCACCCGTCGTGCCCGCCGTCGTGCCACCGCTGGTGCTGCCGGTCGCACAGGTCTCGCGGGTGATGGTGTTGGTGTCCAGCGTGACCGACCCGTTTCGGGCCAGTGCCCGGCCGTCGATGGTCGCCCCGGTGGTCGCCGAGATCGACGTGAGGGCCAGGATGTTGCCCACGAAGATGGAGTTGGTCCCGATCGTCGCGGAGCTGCCCACCTTCCAGAAGACGTTGCACGGCGCGGCGCCATTGACCAGAAGCACCTGGCTGGCGGAGGCCGTCGTCAGGGTCGACCCGATCTGGAAGATGAAGACGGCGTTCGGGTCGCCGTGCGCGTCAAGCGTCAGCGTGCCCGTGAGTCCGATTGAGGACGAAGCGGTGTAGACGCCTGGCGACAGTGTCCGGCCCCCGAGGTCGCCCGTGACGCTCGCATCCGATGCCTGACCCGCAGCATTGTTGTACGCGGTGGTCAGATCCGACTGAGCCTGAAGCGCAACGGAATCCGCGGAGTGCGTGACTCCGTTCACCGTACCGGGGGGGAAGCCGGTGACGGAGGTACCGGGGCTCACGCCGACATCCCCGTTGATCGTGGAAGGTCCGGTGTTCGTGACCGACTGGCCTCCGAGGACCGCGAAGCTGCTCGCCGTTCCGAGTGGAACAGCTACGCCGATCGCGTGCGCGCCGATCTGACTCAGGCTTGTCCAGCTGACAGCGAGGGTAAGCGTGAGGACCGAAGCGGCCCAGGCATTGATTGCGCGCCGATGGGGCGCGGCAGCGCGGATTGCTTTCGTCAAGGCGCCTTAACTCCTTCAGGAGAGTTCGGTGGATCGAGTTCTGTTGCCAATAGGCACTAGTCCCCGAGGCGCACAGGAAGAATTTCGCGAGAAAAAAGACCTTTCAGTGTCCGCTCTCGCCGGAGAGCCATGCGCCCGGAATATGCCAATAACACCGTAGGCATGCCGATTCGCGCGATCGCGGATTGAGAGCGAGGCATTCGAGTGATGCTGCGGCAACATTGACGAGGACAGCGAGCTCGTGTGTATCTGCTGCTTCACCACTGCGCACCGAGGGCCTCATTGACGTGCAGCAGGGCCGGGGCAGCTATGTGCGCGACCGCCAGGCCCGCACCGCCGTGACGTGGAGCAGTTCGTCACCCGCACCGGAGCCCTGTCCGCCACCGGCACCGACCAGAGAGCCAAGGCCGCGGAAGCCCCGGCTTCCGCGACTGGGGCTCCCGCGGTGCCGGGTAGCTGCCGGCTCCCAGCGCGCCGCGCCCGGCTCCAGGTGTTGCGACGGTGCCGTTCCCCCGGACGGCACTCCTCACCGCGCGGTCGGCTGGTCGAGACGGTCAACTGGGATGACCCACAGAACCCTCAACGAGACGGAGTGATCATGGCGATCATCGCTGTGTTTGACCTTCCCGGCATGACCCAGGCCCAGTACGAAGCAGCGACGAACAAACTGAACAAGGGACGCGGCCTGGTCAAGGCTAGCTCGGACTGGCCGGTTCCTGGCCTTATCGCCCACATCTCAGGCCCCAGTCCGACCGGTTGGTACGTGGCGGACGTCTGGGACTCTGAGGAATCCTTCGCCAAATTCGGCGAGATCATCGTCCCGATCCTGCAGGACCTCGGAGTTACCGCTCCGCAGCCGAAGGTGTTCCCAGCATTCAACGTCGTTACTGGCTAATTGACGGGCGGCGGCAGGACATCGCATGCTGCTGTTCGGCTTCCGTCAGCGCCGCAAGGGCGTGACATTCATCGGTCTGTGGCGTGCATTCTTCCGCGCGCTCTTTGGCGTTGGAGGGCGAGCACCAACCTCGCTCTCCTCCGGATGGACCAGCCTCTCTGGCGTGACGCCCTCAAAAGTGGTCGGCTGCTGGACGACACCTTCGCGGCAGAAGTAGGAGCCATGGGCATCGAGGACAACAAGCGGGTGGTGAAGCGGTTCGAGGAGCTTGTGGCCGCCAGGGACGTGGAGCGGCTGGACGAGCTGTGCACGCCGGACATGGTCAATCACGCGTTGGCCCCGGGGCGGCCGGCCGGGCTCGCTGGTACCCGCGAGTTTCTGACAACGATGGCCCAGCTCTTCGAGAACGACCACTTTGACTCGTCGTATGTGGTCGCCGAGGGTGACCTGGTGGTGCAGTTCGGGGTCCGAAGCGGGCATTGGAAGGGAGGGAACCTCTTCGGGTTCCCAGCCCAGAGCGGGAACTACGCGCGGGACGTGGCCTTCGCATATCGGATCGCGGACGGCCGGATCGCCGAGCGGTGGGCGATCCGCGACGATCTGGGAATGCTCCGGCAGTTGGGAGCCCTTCCCAACTGAGCGCCGCCTGGCGTCGGGCCTGCCATCTTGGGCGTGACGCGCCCCAGCTTGTGACTTCATCGGTCCGTGAAGTCCCCTCGCTGCATCGAGGCCGTCCAGGACCGTCGCAGGATGATCCCCTTCGGGCAGCACTCTCCGTCGCCGACTTCAACGAGCGTGCCCGCACCTTGCTCGCCGCTTGAACAACCGGGGGAGTCCCCGAATACGAGATCGGCACCCGCGGCTCATCCCGGGTGCCGACTCGTCTGTGTAGATCAGTCCGCAAGGGACAGGTAGACACGATTGCCGGAAGCTGCGAACTCCGCAGACTTGGCGCGCATCCCCGCCTCAACATCATCGTCGCTGTTCAGGCCCATCTCGCCACCAAAACGCTCGGCTATGGTTCTGGAAATCTTCATGCTGCAGAACTTCGGTCCGCACATGGAGCAGAAATGCGCCGTCTTCGCGGGCTCGGCCGGGAGCGTCTCATCGTGGAACTCGCGGGCGGTCTCCGGGTCGAGGGCCAGGTTGAACTGGTCCTCCCAGCGGAACTCGAAGCGGGCGTCCGAGAGGGCGTCGTCCCAGTCCTGGGCGCTCGGGTGGCCCTTGGCAAGGTCGGCGGCGTGGGCGGCGATCTTGTAGGTGATCACGCCGGTCTTGACGTCGTCCCGGTTGGGCAGGCCCAGGTGTTCCTTGGGGGTGACGTAGCAGAGCATCGCCGTGCCCCACCAGGCGATCATCGCTGCGCCGATGCCCGAGGTGATGTGGTCGTAGCCGGGTGCGACGTCCGTGGTCAGCGGGCCGAGCGTGTAGAAGGGGGCCTCGTCGCAGATCTCCTTCTGCAGGTCCATGTTCTCCTTGATCTTGTGCATCGGGACATGTCCCGGGCCCTCGATCATCACCTGCACGTCCCTCGACCGCGCGATCCTGCCCAGCTCTCCGAGCGTCGTCAGCTCGGCGAACTGCGCCTCGTCGTTGGCGTCCGCGATCGACCCCGGGCGCAGCCCGTCACCCAGCGAGTAGGTGACGTCGTACGCGCGCAGGATGTCGCAGAGTTCCTCGAAGTTGGTGTAGAGGAAGTTCTCCTGATGGTGCGCCAGACACCAGGCGGCCATGATCGAGCCGCCGCGCGAAACGATGCCGGTCTTGCGACGGGCCGTCAGCGGCACGTAGCGCAGCAGCACGCCCGCGTGCACGGTCATGTAGTCGACGCCCTGCTCGCACTGCTCGATGACGGTGTCCCGGTAGACCTCCCAGGACAGCTCCTCCGCCTTCCCGTCGACCTTCTCCAGTGCCTGGTAGAGCGGGACGGTGCCGATCGGCACCGGCGAGTTGCGCAGGATCCACTCGCGGGTGGTGTGGATGTTGCGGCCGGTGGAGAGGTCCATGACGGTGTCCGCTCCCCAACGCGTGGCCCAGGACATCTTCTCGACCTCCTCCTCGATGGAGGAGGTGACCGCCGAGTTGCCGATGTTGGCGTTGATCTTCACCAGGAAGCGGCTGCCGATCAGCATCGGCTCGACCTCGGGGTGGTTCACGTTCACCGGCAGGACAGCGCGCCCGGCGGCGATCTCCGCGCGGACCACCTCCGGATCCATCCCCTCCCGGAGCGCCGCGAACTCCATCTCGGCGGTGACCGTTCCGCGCCGCGCGTAGGCGAGCTGGGTCACCGGCGCGCCGTCGCGGCCACGCCGGGGGCGGCGCGGGCGGCCGGGGAAGACCGCGTCCAGGTTGGCCAGGCCGCCGCGCGGCGAGGTGTGCTTGAGCCCATCGTCCTCGGGCCGTCCCTCGCGCCCGTGGTACTCCTCGACGTCACCGCGCTGGCTGATCCAGCCCTCGCGCAGCGGCGGCAGCCCGCGCCGGACGTCGGCCACGTACGCCGGGTCGGTGTACGGGCCGGAAGTGTCGTACAGCGGGACGGTTCGGCCGTTGCTGAGCTGGACCTCCCGGTAGGGAACGCGCAGGTCGGGGCGTGAGCCGCTGCGGTACGCCTTGCGCCAGGCAGGCGTCGGGTATCCGGTACCCGTGCTGGAGGGGGCGGTGCTGGGGGTGGAGCTGGGGGCGCTGTCGGGGACAGACTGCTGCGCTGCTTCGTGCATGGTCATGAGACCCACTTCTCCCTACGCCGGCATTACCCGGTCAGGTTCGTGCGGTCGGCGCAAGCAGCTGCCGTACTCATCCGTGTACGGCGGTCAGCGCCCTCTCAGCCCGGTGCTCCGAGCTCCCGCGTCTGCAATCGAGATGCCGACACCGTAGCGAGCGCGGGCACGGGTTGACCAGTGGACGTCCGGCGGCCGGGATCTCCGTGGGTCCTCGGCGGATGCCGGGGTCGTCGGGTACGGTTCACTCCGCGCGTACCGGAAGGACCCCCTCCCGTGGCTGGAACCAGCACCCGGCATGACGAGCTCGGCCACGACTCGCTCCACCATGGCCACGGGCACAGCCACGACCATGGACCAGCGACTCCGGCGTCCCGGCGGCTGCGCTGGATCATCGCCGCGGTACTGGTGCCGTTCGCCGTGGCGGTGGTGGCCGGAATGGTGCTGCTCTGGCCGGGCAGGCTGCCCGCGCACGCCTCGACCGGCATCGGCTTCGACCAGCCGACCGTGAGCGGGACGGTGACCGGGACGAAGACGGTGGTCTGCGGTGGGGGAGCCACCAGCGACCCGGCCGCCCAGGCAGCTCCGAGCGGCCAGGCAGGCCAGGGCGCCTGCACGCTGGTGACAGTGCTGGTCACCAGTGGCAAGGACAGCGGGAAGTCGGTCCAGCAGACGCTGACCCCGGACCAGACCGCCGTCTACAGCGCGGGCGAGAAGGTCGTCCTGGACTACTCGCCGACGGCGCCGGCCTCGCTCCAGTACTCGATCGGCGACGCCGACCGCACCCTGCCGTTGGCCGTGCTCGCGGGGGTCTTCGCCCTCGCTGTGGTCCTGGTCGGCCGGCTCCGCGGCCTCGCCGCGCTGGTCGCGCTGACGATCAGCTTCGCCGTGCTGTCGCTGTTCGTGCTGCCCGCGATCCTCAAGGGCGAGGACCCGCTGACGGTGGCCGTGGTCGGCGGCGGCGCGATCATGCTGATCGCGCTGTACCTCTGCCACGGGCTGTCGGCCCGCACCTCGGTGGCGGTGATCGGAACGCTGACCTCGCTGGCGCTGATCGGCTTCCTGGGGAAGGAGTTCATCGGTCTCACCCACCTCACCGGGAACACCTCCGACGAGACGGCGCTGGTCCACTCCCTGTATGCCGGGATCAAGCTGCCTGGGCTGCTGCTCGCCGGGGTGATCATCGGCTCGCTGGGCGTGCTCAACGACGTCACCGTCACCCAGGCGTCCTCGGTCTGGGAACTCCGCGCCGCCGACCCGTCCATGGGTGCGCGGGCGCTGTACCGGGCGGGCATCCGGATCGGCCGCGACCACATCGCCTCGACCGTCAACACCCTGGTGATGGCCTACGCGGGCGCGGCCCTGCCGCTGATGCTGCTGTTCTCGATCGCCAACCGGGGTGTCTGGACGGTCGCCACCAGCGAGATCGTCGCCGAGGAGATCGTCCGTACGCTGGTCGGCAGCATCGGTCTGATCGCCTCGGTGCCGCTGACGACGGGCCTTGCCGCGCTCGTCGCGTCCCGCGACGGGCGGCGGCCGGAGAGGACACTTCCCCGCCCGCGCGTGAGCAGCGAGGCGGCCGACGGTCGGGCCCGGCACCGCCACCGGCGCTGACGCGCTCCACGCCCGACAGACCGAGCCGCAGACCGCCCGAGCCGTAGGTCTCCCGAACCACCAGTCTCCTCAGCCACCGGTCTCCCGAGCCGGTTCGGCGTCAGGAGACTGCCAGCACCTGCCCCTGCGCGTCGTAGACCGTGATCTTCGGGCTGATCCCGGCCAGCCCTCCCGAGATCGGCGGCCCCCACACGTAACCCGTCGCATAGCCGGGCCGTCCCGGGAGGGTCACCACCGTCGCACGGTAGGTGGTGCCGCCGACCTCGACCGTCATCCGCGCCACCTGACCCGAGCCGATGTACAGCGGCGTGTACATCGTGCCCGACTGGTCGCCCATGATCTGCTGACTCACCGTACCGGGCCCCTGGTTGCCGTCCGTCACGCTCTTGCAGGTGGAACCACCCGGCTGCCCCAGGCCTGCGCAACGCTGACCGGCCGTCAGCGTCATCCACATCCCGTGGCCAAAATCGACCGTCCGGCCGGACTGCACCACCCGCACGGACGGCCAGGCGCCCGTCGGCGAGGCCGCGAGCGACGCCGTAGGCTTTGCGCTGTGCTGCGTCCGAGTCGCCGTCACCGTCGGGGCCGTCATCGGCGCGACCCGGGTGACCGGTCCGCCCCCGCCGCTCCCCCACAGCAGCACTCCCACGACGGCGGCCGCCAGGGCCGCCGGCAGCACGAGCCCCAGCCCCACCGCCCGCCGGATCCGCCGACGCCGCCGCCGGACCCGTCCCCGTACCTCTCCCGCCCGGGCGGACCACGGCGACGGTTCGAGGCCGGTGGCCTCGTCCTGCAGTGCGCGTCGCAGCATCTCCTCGTCGCTCATCGGTCCTCCCCTCGTTCGACGTCGACCGGTACGGCGTAGGCCGCCAGCGCCGGGTGGGCACGGAGCTTCTGCAGGCCCCTGCTGGCCTGGCTCTTGACGTTGCCGGGCGAGCAGCCCAGCACGTCGGCGACCTGCTGCTCGCTCAGGTCCTCCCAGTAGCGGAGCACCACCACCGCGCGTTGCCGCGGGGGCAGTGCCGCGAGCGCTTGCAGCAGCAGCGAGCGCTGCTCGACCTGGCCGTCCTCCGACTGCTGGGCGCGTTCCGGGAGCAGCGGCGTCAGCAGGTGCAGCACCCGGCGCCGCCGGTACCGGCTGAGGTTGTTGTTGACCAGGGCGCGGTGGACGTAGCCGTCGGGCGAGTCCAACCGCCTGATTCTGGACCATCCGGGGAACACCTTCGCCAGGGTCGCCTGCACCAGGTCCTCGGCCTCGTGGTGGTCCCCGGTCAGCAGGTAGGCGGTGCGCACCAGGCGCTGCCAACGCAGCGAGGCGAAGGCCTCGAAGTCCAGTTCGTCCCAGTCGGTTTCGGCCACCGCGCCCTCCGCTGCCCGCCCCGAGCGCCGCTGGACCTCGGGGCGGACCAAGGACGGCGCGTCAGAGCCGGGCAAGGACCGTACCGGACGCGCCGTACACCGTCACGACGACATCGCCGAACGGAGGCTTCCCGGGCTTGGCGGGGTCGGGCGCGCCCCAGCCGTAGCCGATCGCGTATCCGGGCCTGCCGGCGAGCGTCACGACGCGCAGTTCGTACGTCCGCCGGCCGGCCTTGACGGTCATCCGGACCGGCTTTCCGCTGCCGATGTACAGCGGGCGGTAGAGCGTCCCGGTGCGGTCCCCGTAGGTCTGCAGGCTGACCGAGTCGGGGGCCTGGTTGCCGTCCGTCACGCTCTTGCAGGCGCCGTAGGGACCGTGCTGGTCACCGTCGCAGACTCCGGTCGCGGTGAGTTCGGTCCACAGGCCGTGGCCGAGGTTCACCCGCTGCCCCGGCTTCACCACCAGCACCGGCGGTGCGGAACGCCGGCTCGGGACGGCGGCGCGCGGACTCGCGACGGCAGCCGTCGGCCGCGCCGCCACCACGGCCGCCACGGCCGCTGTGGTCCGCGCCGGCCGGACGGACCCTCCGCTGTCCAGCGCGGCGTACGCGGCGACCGGGACGGTCAGCGCCGCCGCCGTCACCACCGCGACCGACAGCGGCCTCAGCACGGACCTTCGTGATGCCGCACGAGCGAACATCGACCCAACCCTCTTTCCTTCGCAGACGCTTCGTCAGGCTTCCCGGGAGAAGCACTCCCCGTCCGTACTCACCTCCGCGAGGTCGAACAGGTTGCACGCGGGTAAGGTCCGAGTTGGCTAGACGCGTGGGGGCAGCGGGGAGACACGAGGAAGCGCGGGGGCAGCGATGGTCGGCAGGCAGGGGCGGGTCACCGGGACGGTCGGGCCGGGCCTGGTGGGCGAGGTGGTCATCGCGATCCGGGGTGGTTCGGAGGCGTTCCTCGCCTACCCCGCCGTGGCGGGGGAGCGGATACCGACCGGCGCGGTCGTGGTCGTCCAGGAGTACCACCCGCCCCGGACCGTGTATGTGGCGCAGGTCTACTCCTGAGGACCTGGTCGCGCCCTGTCGCGCACCGAATACCTTCCGGGCACCAACTTCTCGTAAAGAGAACCACCCCGCCTTTCCCTCCTCCGACAGACGGGTGCACACTTCCGTTCGGTCGCCGTATCAGCCCGCGCAACCCTGCACAATCGCGCAGCCACGGGCACGGTGACGCAGAAGGGGGAATGTGCCGATGTTTGTCGGCGTAGTGGCAGGGGCGGTCGTCGTCGCCCTGGTTGTCCTGGTTGTGTTGTTCAAGATGATGTGGCGGGTGGCCGAGCCCAACGAGGCCCTGGTCATCTCCGGCTCCAAGCACAAGACCGCGGGTGTCGACGACGGGATGGGCTTCCGGATCGTCACCGGGCGCGGCACCCTCGTCACCCCGGGGCTGCAGGTCGTCCGCAGGCTCTCGCTCGACCTCAACGAGGCCGACCTGGACGTCGAGTGCGTGACCAGCCAGGGCATCCCGGTGCGGGTCAAGGGAGTGGTGATCTTCAAGGTCGGCGACGACCAGGCGTCGATCGCCAATGCCGCCCGCCGCTTCCTGGACCAGCAGAAGATGATGGGGAGCCGGGTGCACAACGTGTTCGCCGGTCATCTGCGGTCCATCGTCGGCGGTCTGACCGTCGAGAACATGATCCGCGACCGGGAGCGCCTCACCGGCGAGACCCGCGCGGCCTCCGGGTCCGAGATGGAGAAGCTGGGTCTGATCATCGACTCACTGCAGATCCAGGAGATCCTCGACCCGACCGGTTACATCAAGAACCTCGCCGCACCGCACGCCGCGGCCGTCCAGCGGGACGCCCGTATCGCGCAGGCCGAGGCCGACCGGGCGGCGACCCAGGCAGAGCAGGAGGCCAACGCCCGCAAGGCCGAGTCCACCCGCAACAGCGAGATCCTGCAGGCTGGTTACCGCGCCGAGATGGAGAAGGCCACGGCGCAGTCGCAGCAGGCAGGGCCGCTCGCCGAGGCTGCGGCCCGGCAGGAGGTCGTGGTCCAGGAGACGCGCGTGGCCGAGCTTGAGGCCCAGCGCCGCGAGCAGCAGCTGCAGATCGACGTGCGCAAGCCCGCCGACGCCGCCGCCTACCAGACCCGTACCGTCGCCGAGGCGGAGCGTGACGCGCGGATCTCCGCCGCGCAGGCGCAGGCGCAGGAGACCGAGTTGAGGGCCGCCGCCGAGGCGACTCGGGTGAAGACGGCGGCGCTGGCCGACGCCGAGGCGACCAAGGCGCACGCGCTGGCGCAGGCCGACGCGACCCGGGCCTCCGGTGAGGCCGAGGCTGCCGCCGCCAAGGCACGCGGCCTGGCACAGGCAGCGGCGGTCCAGGCCCAGGGCCTGGCGCAGGCCGAGGCGGCGAAGGCGCTGGGTCTGGCCGAGGCCGAGGCGATCAAGGCGCGCGCCGCGGCCCTGGCCGAGAACCAGGAGGCCGTGGTCGCACAGCAGTTGGCCGAGAACTGGCCGGAGATCGTCCGGGCCGGCGCGTCGGCGTTCGGCAACGTGGAGCACATGGTGCTGCTCAACGGGGCTGAGGGCATGGGTGAGATGTTCGCCAAGGCGTTGACCATGGGCGGTACGGGTCTTGGTCTGGCCCGCCAGCTGCTCGGTCAGATGAAGGAGCAGTCGCCGGCAGCTCCTTCGCTGAACGGCAGCACGCCGAAGTCGGAGCAGATCCCGGTCCAGTCGGACGGGCCCGAGGGACGTACCGGCTGACCCTGGCGTCGTCCAGCGCAGCGGGCCCCGTACCGGTCTCGGTACGGGGCCCGCTGCGCTGCGCGGTCTCTCAGAACCGCCTGCCGGTGCTGCCTGTCAGCGTGATGCCTTCTTGACCAGGATCACCACGACCGCGCCCAGCGCGACCACGAACAGCGCCCGGATGATCCAGCCGATGATCCAGCCGATGACGCCGAACACCGCGCCCACGATCGCCGATGCCAGCGACAGCGCGACGATCAGCAGAATGACGGGGACCACGATGTTGCGGAGCCACCCGGGAAGCGTCTTCCAGATCTCGCTCATGTTGTCCGTCCTCCCCCACGGGGTGTCCCGGGGCCTCGGGGCCACCGGGCCCGCCTGTTCGTTCCTGTGTCTCGATCGTACGGCCGCGCAGGGCGGCGATGGACAGTTGGTGCCCCTGAGAAGTCCCGGATAAGACCCCGATCAGCGGGGCCGGGATCTCCCCGGAGGCGTGCCTCGGGGATGTCCCTCAGACCGGCCAGGTTTCGGCCCGCCAGGCGGCGTCCCAGAACATCCACTCGTAGCGGGAGGTGGTGGCGAAGTGCTGGACGGCGCGCTGCCGCTCGGCAGGGGAGAGCTCGTCGCCGATGCGGTCGGTGAGGGCGAGGACGCGGCGGACGACGGACTGGAACGCCTCGTCACCGTAGGTCGCGATCCAGCGGGCGTAGAGCGGATCCGGGGACGACTTGGCGAGCAGTTCCTCGCCGACCCGGGCGTAGATCCAGTAGCAGGGGAGCACGGCAGCGAGCCCCTCGGCGAAGGAGCCGCCGTAGACGGTGGCGAGCAGGTAGCTGGTGTACGCGCGGGTGGTCGGCAGAACGTCGGCGTCGACCTCGGCGTCGACCTCGGCAGCGACGTCGGCGGCGGCGTCGAGGGCCCCCGGCGCCGGGTCGGCCAGGTCGCGCATGAACTCGGCGTGCATTCCCTGCTCCGCCGCCAGCGCGCCCACGGCGTCGTCGGCGAAGGCGCGCACGTCCTCCTCGGTGGGCGCCTTGGCGGCGCAGAGCGCGAGCGCGCGGGCGTAGTCCCGGAGGTAGTGCGAGTCCTGGACGACGAAGTGGCGGAAGGCGGCGCGGGGGAGGGTGCCGTCGGTGAGGCCCTGCAGGAACGGGTGCTCCAGGATCGCCTGGTAGACCTCGTCTCCGGACGCCCAGAGCTGCGCGCTGAAGGTGGTCAACAGTCAGCTCTCCGGCGGCGAGAAGACGACGAGCACGCGGAGGTCCTCGCTGATGTGGTGGAAGCGGTGCGGCATGCCCGCCGGCACGTAGACGACGCTGCCCCGACCGACGGTCGTGGTCTCGTCGCCCACGGTGAGGTACGCCCGCCCGCTGACCACGACGTAGACCTCGTCCTGCTTGTGCGGGTTCTGCGGGTCCGACGCGCCCTGATCCAGTGCGTACAGACCCACGGACATCGTGCGCTCGTTGAGAAAGCGCAGGTACGCGCCCTTGTTGGCGGCACGCTCGGCGTCCAGGTCGTCCATCCGGAATACCTGCATCGGATCCCACCCTCCCTGCGGTCGGTTGCCCCGTATTCAACCAGTCCCGCGTCTGTGGATGATCCGTGGATGATCTGTCCCGAGTCGGTACCAGCTCCGCGGAGAGCGTCGGGAGGACTTTCGCCGCACCCCGGACGCCTGCGACGATCACAGCATGTTGCGCTTCGTGGTCAAGACCCTGATCAACGCGGCGGCCATCTGGGTCGCCGCATCGATTGTCCAAGGCATAAGCCTCACTTCGGCAGACTGGCAGCACCAGACACTGACCGTGGTCCTGGTGGCCCTGATCTTCGGCGTGGTGAACTTCGCCATCAAGCCGATCGTCAAGCTGTTCTCGCTGCCGTTGTTCCTCCTGACGCTCGGGCTGATCACCTTCGTGATCAACGCCCTGATGCTCTGGCTCACGTCCTGGGCCTCGGGCAAGCTCAACCTGGACTTCCATGTGAACGGCTTCGTCCCGGCGCTGCTGGGCTCGCTGATCGTCAGCATCGTCGCCTGGGCGCTGCACCTGGTTTTCCAGGACGAGGACTGACTCCCGCGCCCGCAGCTTCAGCCGCCCGCCCTTCCGTAGCACGGCCCTTGGCAGGCCCGTGCTGCGGGAGGGCCCGTCGCCGCGGAAGGCAACTGGTTTCACACCCGGTTCCGCGCGGCACACTGCTGGGAACAGCTCGCTCGCCGGATCGCTCGGAAGACTGCCCGGCAGCACTCTCGGCACGTGGCACAGCACGGAGGCATCCATGGGTCCTGGGGACCGTCGGAACCCGCAGCCAACATCCCGGGTGGCATCGGTGACACCCCCAGTGACGCGCCCCGTGGTCAAACGCACCGCCCGCGCCATCCTCCTCGACGACGGGCCGCGCGGTCGTGAGCTCGTGCTGATCAAGCGGACCAAGCCGGGGCGACCGCCGTACTGGATCACTCCCGGCGGCTGCATGGAGCCCACCGACCCCACCGTGGTCGACGCCCTGCACCGGGAACTCTCCGAGGAGCTCGGCGGCAAGGCCGCGGACGTCGTCCCCGCCTTCGTGGACACCGTCCCCTACAGCCACCACGACGACGGCACCCTGGCACATCCGCACGGCGTCAAGGTGCAGCACTTCTTCGTCTGCCGGCTGGAGTCCATGGACGCTTCGCTGCGCCACGGCCCGGAGATGGACGAACCCAACGGCGAGTACGAGATCGTCCGGCTGCCCTTCACCCGCGAGGGCGTGACCTCGGTGAACGTGGTGCCGCCGGCGCTGCGCGCGTATCTCGCGGCGAACATCGAAGGGATCGGCGCGCTGCTCGCCGACGACCTGGGCTGCGCCTGACCCCCACCGCCTGACCCCCACCTCCCGAGTCCAGCCTCCCGCCGTCCCGCTGTGCTGCCGTCCCGCGGTCCCGCTAGAGCTGGTCCGGCAGGTCGTGGTGGATACGCTCGCCCGGCACGCCCGCACCGAGCAGCGTGGCCGAGGCGCGCCGGATCATCGCGGCCGGCCCGCTGACGAACGCCTCGTACTCCTCCCAGGGTCCGAATCGGCCCACCACAGAGGGCAGCGAACCGGACAGGCCCACCTCGACCGGCGCTCCCTCGGACACCACGGTCCGAACCGACAGCCATGGATGACGGCGCGTCAGTTCGAGTAGCTGCTCCCGGGCGTAGAGGTCCGCCGCCCGGCGCGTCCCGTAGAAGACCTCGACCGTGCGGGGGCGCCCATGGGCGGCGATCTCCTCGACGAGGGCCACCATCGGCGCGATTCCGGTGCCACCGCCGACGCACAGCAGCGGCGCGTCGCTGTCGTGGTCCACAACCATCGTCCCGGCGGGCGGCCCCAGTCGGAGGACGTCCCCCGGCTGGGTTCGGTTCACCAGAGCGTTGCTGACCCAGCCCGCGGGTACGGCCTTGACCTGGAGCGTGATCAGTCCGTCCGGACGCGGCGCGCAGGCCAGCGAGTAGTGGCGCCAGACCCGGGGCCACAGCGGTACCTCCAGGGTCGTGTACTGCCCGGCCCGATAGGGGTACGGCTGGTCGGTGCGCAGGTTGACCACGGCGATGTCGGCGGCCCAGTGGTCGACGGAGAGGACCTCGGCCTGCCACCAGGGCGGCGCGGTGCGGGAGTCCTGGACCGCGGAGCCGATCATCACCTGGGAGATCGCCCGGTAGATGCGGCGCCAGGCGAGCTCGGTGGGCTGGTCCCAGTAACGTCCGCAGTAACGTTCCAGCGCTGCCAGCAACGCTTCTCCCACCGGGGCGTAGTGCTCGTCGCGCACCCCGTACTTGCGGTGCCCACGGGCCAGCCGGTCCAGGTACTCGGTCAGGACCGCCGGCTTGTCGGCAGCCTGCCCGGCCGCCAGCAGCGCCCGGAACAGCCGGTCGCGCTGCAGGTCCATGGCGGCGGGGAACAGCGCCCGCAGTTCGGGGTGGCGGAGGAAGAGGACGGCGTAGAAGTGCGCGGTCGCCCGGTCGGCTACCGGCTCCAGGACGCTGAGGCTGCGGCGCACCAGGGCGATGTCCTCGGCGGTCGGGCCTGCGCTCGCGGCGGAGCTCGGAGCTGCGCTCGGGCCTGCACCCGCGCCGGAGCTCGCGGCGGCGGGCGGCACGGCGGGCGAGGCCGACGCGGCGGAGGCCGCGCGCGCGGACAGTGGCAGCACCGCCACCGCCGTGTTGGGCAGCAGGACCGGCGGCGGGGCCGTGGGCGGCCGGGCCGATGGCGGGGTCGTGGGCATCGGTGGCACTGCGACCGGCTGCATCGGCGTCGTGGACGCCTGCGGCTGCTGGACCGCCCAGGCCCTGCTCCAGGCGTCGCCGGGGCCGGCCCAGTTCAGGCCCGGCGCGTCGGTGATCATGGGGGCGAAGGCGGGGCGGAGGGGCGCGGCCTCCACACGTGTTACCGCCTCCGACTGGGGCGCGGGCTCCGGTTCCGCCGGCGGGGGCTGCTCGGGTGCGGCGACCACCTCAGGCACCGGGGCTTCGACCGCCTCCGGGGGCTCGTCCGGCGGCGCGCCTTTTCCGGCGCGGCGCTTTCCGGGCTGTCCGGACGGCGGCAGGGATTGTTTCGACTGCCTGATACGCGACAGGCCGTTTCGATTGAGAGCGCTTCCGATCGACACCTTTCGGTTTCTTCTCCCGTCGTATCAGCGCAGTCCGACAGCGACGATTCGTGCGGCGGCGGCGGGCAGACCTCCTGCCAACCGCAGCGTGGCATGAGCAAACAGCTCATCCCATAAATAGTGAGAAGAATGGGGCGCGCGAGACACAAACGCGCTACCGTCCGCCGCGCACTCACGCCCCGCACGCCCCTCGGCGTTGCCATGCCGCGGCTCAGGCCTCGCTCCGGCACCCGTCGCGCGCCCGCGCCCTCCCTCGCCGCCCTCAGACCAGGTCGGCGAGCTCCTGCAGCAGCCGACGCTTGGGACGGGCCCCCACCAGCGACTTCACCGGCTCACCCGCCTGAAAGACCATCAACGTGGGCATGGAGAGCACTCCGTACGCGGCCTGGGTCGCCGGGTTGGTGTCCACGTCCAACGTCGCCACCTTCAACCGACCCTGCTGCTCCCCGGCCACCTCCGCCAGCACCGGCGCGATCATCCGGCACGGCGCGCACCAATCCGCCGTGAAATCGACCAGAACCGGAATGTCGGAACCCAGAACTTCGGACGCGAACGTCTCGTCCGTCACCGTCAGAACACCCTCGACCTGCACCATCTCCCGCTCCCCTTACCCTCTGTCGTCATTGTCGTCGTCGTTCAGGAACGTCAGTCCGCGGATTCCGGCTTCAGTTCGCACAGCGGCTCACCGGGATTCCCGGCCGTCGCCTCGACCTGAGCCCGCAGCAACTGTCCGCTCACCTGCTCGCGCACGGCCTGCAGCCGCTCCAGGCACTCGTCGATCTCGGCGAGCTTGCGCCGGTACACCGCCAGCGAGGCCGGGCACGAGTCCCCCGAGGGATGTCCGGCCCGCAGGCAGTCGACGAACGGCCGGGTCTCCTCCAGTTCGAAGCCGAAATCCTGGAGCAGCCTGATCTGCCGCAGCAGCCGCAGATCCTCCTCGCCGTACGAGCGGTAGCCGTTCCCCGCACGCCGGGCCGGCAGCAGGCCACGGGACTCGTAGTACCGCAACGTGCGCGTGGTCGTCCCCGCGCGCTGCGCCAACTCACCGATCCGCATCCCGAACCCCTTCCGCCGGTCCCACACCACGACGGTAGACGTTGACCCTGACGTCAACGCCAGCTCGGACCGACCGGTCTCATCCGCGCACTCGGCAGTTCTCGGCCGCTCCCAGCTCGAGCATCATGGGCAGCGTCAACTCGGCGTATGTCTCGTTCACGGCCTGCACCAGCGCCGCCGCGTCGTGCGGATGCTCCGCAAGCCGGGCGTCGAACTCCCGCAGGTAGCCGGCCGTGAAGTCGAGCACCCGCTGCGCCTCGTCGTCGTGCCCCGGCGCCCGGTGCCCGGCGATCACCCGGGTCGCTCCGAGGCCGCGCAGCACCTCCAGGTTCGCCAGCCAGTCGGCGCGCTGCCCGGGTGTGGTCTCGGCGGTCCACAGGTGGGTGCCGTTGTAGACCAGGTCACCGGCGATCACCGTGTCCGCGCCGGTGACGTTCACGACGCTGCTGGCGGCGCAGTCGCCCTGGCCGAGCGCCAGCACGTCCAACTCGGCGCCGTCCACCCGCAACCGCCGGCCGGGCAGCGGGCCCGGCACGATCGGGAACGAGGTCACGTCGTCGCCGAAGACGGGCTGCCACTGGGCGACCTTGGCCAGGCCCGTCTCGACGATCCCGTCGATCACCTCGGGGACGGCGTACACGGGTGTGCCGGGGAACAGGCGCAGGATCTCCTCGGTACCGAAGTAGTGGTCGGGGTGCGGGTGGGTGATCAGTACCGCGGTCAGCCTCCGCGCCTTGCCCGCGACCCACTCGGCCAGCTCGCGCCCGGCGCTGCGGGTCAGCTGGGTGTCGACCAGGAGGGCCTCGGTGGGGCCGTAGACCAGGGCGGAGGTCGCGAAGAACGCCGCCTCGGGGCCGGTGAAGACATCCACCTCGACCGCCGCGGCGCCACCCGCTGCCCGAGCCTGCTCGGCCGACTGTGCCGAGACCTGCTCAGGACCGCCCGGCTCCGCCGCCGGCTCCTGCGCGCGCTTCTCGGCCTGCGCCCGCTCCTTGTCCTCGCGCCGCCCCCTGCGCCGGCTCTCGCGCCTGCCCTCGCTCTCGGCCATCGCCCCGCTCCTCCGCTGCCACTGCCCGTCCGCTGCCACTGCCCGCGAGCACCCCGCTGATGACCACCCCGCTGGTGACCACCACCCCAGCATCCGCGCCCCCGCCCGGCCCCGCGCCCCCCTCCGCGCGAACGGGTGACCGGACGTCACACCGGCTCCAGCCCCCGCAGACGCATGCACTTGCAATTATTTCTCACGCTGCCTACCGTGGTGCGCGGCACAGTAGGCCCGACTTCCGACGAGGACTCCCGATGAGCAAGCTGTTCGAGGCACTGACCCTGCGCGGGCTGACCATCCCCAACCGCGTCTGGATGGCGCCGATGTGCCAGTACTCTGCGGACTCGGCGGGGCCCGACACCGGCGCTCCGCAGGACTGGCACTTCCAGCACCTCGCCTCCCGCGCGGTCGGCGGCGCCGGTCTGATCCTGGTCGAGGCCACCGCGGTAAGTCCCGAGGGCCGGATCAGCGCCCTCGATCTGGGCCTGTGGAACGACCGCCAGCAGCAGACGTTCCGCCGGATCACCGCCTTCCTGGAGTCCGTCGGCACCGTCCCCGGCATCCAGCTGGCCCACGCCGGACGCAAGGCGTCCACCAACTCCCCCTGGACGGACGGCGGCTCCGCCGTCCCGCAGGAGCGGGGCGGCTGGCAGACCCTCGCACCCAGCGCCGTCCCCTTCGCCGGCAACCCGATCCCCGCCGAGCTGACCACCGACCAGATAGCCACCGTCGTCCAGCAGTTCGCCGACGCGGCCCGCCGCGCCCTCTCCGCCGGCTTCAAGGTCGTCGAGGTCCACGGTGCGCACGGCTATCTCATCCACGAGTTCCTCTCCCCGCAGTCCAACACCCGCACCGACGCCTACGGTGGCTCGCTGGAGAACCGGATGCGCTTCGCCCTCGAGGTCGTCGACGCGATCCGCTCCGTCTGGCCGGACGACCTGCCCGTCTTCTTCCGCACCTCGGCCACCGACTGGCTGGCCGGGGACACGGCGGACGAGCGGGTCGGCTGGACCGGCGAGGACACGGTCCGCCTGGCCAAGGAACTCCAGGCCCACGGCGTCGACCTGCTCGACGTCTCCAGCGGCGGCAACATCCCCGACGCCGCCATCCCGGTCGCCCCTGGCTACCAGGTCCCCTTCGCGACCGCCGTCCGCGACCAGACCGGCCTCCCGGTCGGCGCCGTCGGCCTCATCACCGAGCCGCACCAGGCCGACGAGATCCTCGCCGCCGGCCAGGCCGACGCCGTCCTCCTCGGCCGCCAGCTCCTCCGCGACCCGTACTGGCCCCGGCACGCCGCGACCGCCCTCGACGTGGAATGGGCCCGAACCAAGCAGTACGCCCGCGCCTGACGGGATGTCGTCGGGGCCCGGATCCGGCCCGGTCCGCCGGGCCCCGACGACATCCCGGAGCCGTAGGCGTCCCGGGCCCGCAGGCGTCACGGGCCCGCAAGCGTCCCGGTCCGGTAAGCGTCCGATTCGTTCAAGACCGGCGGCTCGACCAGCGCCTAGCGTGGCGGCATGACTCCTCGACTCGATCTGCTCGGCCTGGTCGTCGCCGACATGGCCGCCTCGCTCGCCTTCTACCGTCGCCTCGGGATCGACCTCCCCGCCGAGGCCGACGGCGAACCCCACGTCGATACCACCCTCCCCGGCGGCTTCCGCCTCGCCTGGGACACCGTCGACGTGATCCGCTCCTTCGATCCCGGCTGGACGCCGCCGCAGGGCGGCCACCGCACCGCGCTCGCGTTCGACTGCGGCGACCCCGCCGAGGTCGACAAGGTGTACGCCGACCTGGTCCAGGCGGGCTACCCGGGCCACAAGGAGCCCTGGGACGCCTTCTGGGGCATGCGCTACGCCATCGTCCACGACCCCGACGGCAACGCCGTCGACCTCTTCGCGCCGCTGCCCGCCTGAGCCGGCTGCGCGCCCGGCACCGCACCCGGCTGCCCGCCCGGCACCGCACCCGACGCCCCCGGCGACTCCAGCAGCAGCTCCCCCAGCGGTACGCCGGCCAGAGCCCGCACCTCCCGAGCGAGGTGCGCCTGGTCGGCATACCCCGCCAGCGCCGCGACCAGCGCGAACGGCAGGCCGCCCCGCGCCGCCGCCAACGCCCGCTCCAGGCGCAGCACCCGCGCCAGGGTCTTCGGCCCGTACCCGAAGGCGTCCAGGCAGCGCCGCCGCAACTGACGCTCGCTCAGCCCCACCTCCCCTGCCAGGTCCGCGATCCGGCAACCGCGCCGCAGACCGCCCACTACCGCCTCCCGCACGCGGTCCGGTGGCGGCGGGGCCTCGCGCAGCCGTGCGACGGCGACCGCTTCAAGCGCCGCGCCCCGGCCACGGCCGCCGCTCTCCACGGCCTCGCCGACCCGCTCCGCGAGCAGCCGCGCAGTCCGTTCCGGCCACAGCTCTCCCAGCGGCACCCTGCGGTCCCGGAGCTCGTGCGCCGGAACGCCGAGTACGTCCGTCGCCGTCCCGGGTGCGAACCGGAGCCCGACGTGACGGTCGCCCGCCCGGCCCCGCACCAGCTGCGCCGCTGTGTCGGGGCCGGCCACCAGCAGCCCGCCCTCGGTCCAGATCAGGTCCATGCAGCCGTCCGGGAGCACCCGGACCACCTCGGCGGCTCGCGTCCGTTCCCGAGCCCACAGCACCGCTCCCGGCACCACCAGCGCCGCCCGCTCCTGGTACATGCCCCCACAGTATCGCCGGGCCCTACGCCGCCGTCCCGGCCTCCGCCTGCGCGGGCAGCGGGATGTCGCGCATCCCGCGCAATGGCGAGAACAGGAGCCAGAAGCCGGTGAGGGCCATGACCGCGGCTCCGATCCACAGGGTGGTACGCAGCCCGAGGCCGGTGCCGAGGACACCGCCCAGCAGCGCGCCCACCGGAGTCGTGCTCCAGATGAGCCAGCGGATCGAGGCGTTCATCCGTCCCAACAGCTCAGGCGGGCACACCGACTGCCGGTAGGAGACCTGTGCGGTGTTGTAGACGGCGCCGCCCGCGTTGAAGGCCGCCCAGCCCGCGGCGTAGGCCAGCGCGCCCCACCCCGATCCGGAGAGCGGCATGAGGAAGGTGAGCGGAGCGGGCAGCAGCAGCGCGACCCACATGATCCGCGCTGTCCCGATCCTCTGCGCCAGGCGGCGGGCGACCAGGCTGCCCGCGAATCCGCCGAGCGTGCCCAGGCCCAGGACGATGCCGGCCACGGTGGGCGTCGCGTGGAGCGTCCGCACCAGGAACAGCACCTCGATCGAAACGACCATGGAGATCGCCAGGTTGGCCGTGGCCGTGCACGCGGCGATCTTGCGGAGAACGGCGTCACCCAGAACAAAGCGCAGCCCCTCCCGCATCGCCTCCCGGAAGCCGACCCGCGGCGCGTCCTGTCCGGGCTCGCGCCGGGGTTCGTGGACGCGGATGAGGGCCAGGGTGAGCGCGCTCACCGCGTAGGAGACCGAGTCAGCGGCAACCGTACGGGCTGCGCCGATCACCCCGCTCAGGGCGGCGCCGACGGTGGGGCCGACCGAGTCCGCGAAGGTCTCGGTTGCCCTCAGCTTGCCGTTTCCGTCAACGAGTTGTTCCCGCGTCAGCAAGCTCGGCAGGTAGCTCTGGTCGGCGACGTCGAAGAAGACGCTGAGGATGGCGGCGGTCAGCACGGCGGCGTAGAGCTGCCAGAGGACGACGTGTCCGAACAGGGAGACCACCGGTATCGATCCCAGCGCGAGCATCCGCCCCAGGTCGCACCAGACCATCAGGCCACGACGGCGGATCCGGTCCACCAGCACGCCGGCCGGGAGCGCCAGTACCAGGAACGGCAGTCGGCGCATCAGCCCGATCATCGCGACCTGGAAGGTTGTAGCGTTCAGGGTCTGCACCGCGAGGAGCGGCAGGACCAGTGTGGAGACAGCGGAGCCAAGATCGCTGACGGCGCCCCCGGTCCAGAGGAGCAGGAACGCCCTGTGGCGCCAGAGGGTCGGGGGCGCGGGTGCGGGGGTCGACGACTTTGGCATGGTCTGTTCAAACACAGATCTATACCTACACCTGCGCTTCTGGCTGGACCAGGGTTCTCAGCAGATCTTCACATCTGCTACGCAGGAGTCCGCGGCGCCAGTGAGAACCGGGCGGCGCCGCTCAGCGAGTCCACGGCCGACTCCGTCGACGTAGCCCTCCGGCGCCCCTGTTCGGCACGGTCACTGAGCCGAACGCACGCCCGTGAAGACCGTGGTGGCGGAGAGGAGGAAGGCGTCGGGCCGCCGCAGGATGCCCTCCGGTGCTCCGGGATCGAGCAGCACGTCGAGTGTCTTGCGGTCCTCGACGTCCAGGGACTCGCTCATCGACTCCCGCAGCCGGGTCAGATGGGTGTGCAGGTAGGCGCGGGCCGTCTCGCCCAGAGGTGCCTGCAGGTCGAGGAGGGAAGTGAAGCTGCCCACGCGGGTGAGTCCGGCGCGGCTGAGCATCGCGGGCCAGTCCTCGACCAGGGTGGTGCTGCCGGGCAGCTCGGCTCGCATGATCTCGAACCAGTGCTCCTGGACCACGTCGAGCCGGGCCTGGAGGCCCGGCCTGCCGATGCCGATGTCGCGTGGGAGGAAGCGCATCGGCAGGCCGCCCTCCGCCACGGCGAGCAGCCCGCCGGGCCTCAGCACAGCGGCGAGCGCGTTCAACGCGCCCTGCTGATCGCCGAGGTGGTGCACGGCCCTGCTGCTCCAGACCAGATCCGCCGTGCCGACGCCGCCTTCCCCGTGCTCGTCACCGCCGTCCAGACCCTCGGGCAGCTCCGCGTGCCGGACGGCCACCCTGCCGCCGAGGCCGAGCCGCTCGGCGCGAGCCAGGGTGCGGTCCAGCAGCCCCGGTGTGCCGTCCACCGCGACCGCCTCGGCGTCCGCGAAGGCCTCGGCGAACACGCAGGTCATCACGCCCGGCCCGCTGCCGATGTCGAGGATGCGCCGGACCTCCTTGTCCGGGCCGAGCAGCTCCCTCAGGCGGGCCACCGTCCGGCGGAGGACCGGGAGTTGCAGTTCGCCGCTGTTCTCCAGCTGGGTGGCCATGACCTCCCAGTCGATGTCGGTGCTGTGGTTTGCATGGCCGTGGCCGTGGCCGTGTCCGTGGCCGGAATCGCTGTGTGGGCTCATGCCGAGGAGCGTGTACCCGCCGGGCGGCCGTGGCAACTTCTGTTGCCAATTCCGGGACAGCGAGGTCAAATGCCCGCATGGACAAACCACCGGCCTACCAAGCCGTCCTCGACGAGGTCGCCCCCCGGCTCAGACGGCTGCGCACCAAGAGCGGCATGACCCTGGCCGCGCTCTCCGAGGCGACCGGCATCTCCAAGAGCACCCTTTCCCGGCTGGAGTCCGGACAGCGCCGCCCGAGCCTGGAACTGCTGCTGCCCCTCGCCGGTGCGTACCACGTGCCCCTCGACGACCTCGTCGGCGCGCCCGAAGTGGGGGATCCCCGAGTACGGCTGGCACCGCACACCATGACGAGCGGCGGTACGTTCATACCCCTGACCCGGAGCCCGGGCCCCCTCCAGGCGTACAAGATGATCATCCCCGACCGGGGTGCCGAGCCGGATCTCCGGACACACGAGGGCTACGAGTGGCTGTATGTGCTGGACGGCCGGTTGCGGCTCGTCCTCGCCGAGCACGATCTGGTTCTCGGCCCGGGCGAGGCCGCAGAGTTCGACACCCGGCTGCCCCACTGGTTCAGCAGCGCGGACGGGCGGCCGGTCGAGGTGCTCAGCCTCTTCGGGAGACAGGGGGAGCGCATGCACGTCCGCGCGAAGCCCCGCGCATGACGGCATGACACCTGCAACAGCCGCCCCTCAGCTCTGGGCCATGTCGACGAAGCGTGAGTAGTGACCCTGGAATGCGACCGTGATCGTCGCCGTAGGCCCGTTACGGTGCTTGGCCACGATCAGATCGGCCTCGCCGGCCCGGGGTGATTCCTTCTCGTAGGCGTCCTCTCGATGCAACAGGATGACCATGTCGGCATCTTGTTCGATAGATCCACTTTCGCGGAGGTCCGAGACCATGGGTCTCTTGTCCGTTCGCTGTTCAGGGCCACGGTTGAGCTGGGACAGCGCGATCACCGGGAGCTCCAGCTCCTTCGCCAGGAGCTTGAGGTTTCGGGACATCTCGGAGACCTCCTGCTGTCGGCTCTCCGGGCGGCGTGAGCCGCCCGTCGTCATCAGCTGGAGGTAGTCGATGACGACCAGGCGCAGGTCGTTCCGCTGCTTGAGGCGGCGGCACTTGGCGCGGATCTCCATCATCGACAGGTTCGGGGAGTCGTCGATGTAGAGCGGCGAGTCGTTGAGCTCCGGCATCCGCCGCGCCAGCCGGGTCCAGTCCTCGTCCGTCATGTTCCCCGAGCGCATGTGGTGCAGCGCGACCCGCGCCTCCGCGGACAGCAGGCGCATCGCGATCTCGTTGCGCCCCATCTCGAGAGAGAAGAAAACGCTCGGGATCTTGTGCTTCACCGAGCAGGACCGGGCGAAGTCAAGCGCCAATGTCGACTTTCCCATGGCGGGTCGGGCCGCGACGACGATCATCTGGCCGGGGTGGAGGCCGTTGGTGAGGGAGTCGAGGTCGGCGAAGCCGGTGGGGACGCCGGACATCTGGCCGCTGCGGGAGCCGATGGACTCGATCTCGTCGAGGGCGCCCTCCATGATGTCGCCCAGCGGCGCGTAGTCCTCGTTGGTGCGCTGCTCGGTCACGGCGTAGATCTCGGCCTGGGCTGCGTTGACGATCTCGTCGACGTCGCCCTCGGCGGCGTATCCCATCTGCGCGATCCGGGTACCGGCCTCTACCAGCCGGCGCAGCACCGCGCGCTCGTGGACGATCTCCGCGTAGTACTCGGCGTTGGCTGCCGTGGGCACGGAGTTGACGAGGGTGTGCAGGTAGGAGGGGCCGCCGACGCGGGTGATCTCGCCGCGTTTGACCAGTTCGCTGGCGACGGTGATCGGGTCGGCCGGTTCGCCGCGCGCGTAGAGGTCGAGGATGGCGCTGTGGATCAGCTCGTGCGCGGGGCGGTAGTAGTCGGCGGGCTTGAGCACCTCGACGACGTCGGCGATGGCGTCCTTGGAGAGCAGCATCCCGCCGAGGACGGACTGCTCGGCGGCGAGGTCCTGCGGCGGGACGCGCTCGTAGGACGAGTCGCCGCCACCGTCGTAACCGCGGGTGTCGCCCTTGCGGTCCTTGCGGTCGCCGCCCGCGTTGGCGTAGGAGGAACGATCGGCCTGGTTGCCACCACCCCCACCGCCACCCCCACCGCGGTTGCGGCTGACCGGCAGGCGGTCGCCCGGGCCGTCCGAGGGAGGCGGAGGCCACTCCTCGTCGGGCGGGAGAACGTCTAGCTCGCCGTGGTCGTCGTAGGGCACGTCGGTCACCGGGAACCGCCTCCGGAGGCCCTCTCGCGTACCTCGCCCATACCGCGCCTCCCGTTGTGCCGAGCCCTGCTTTTCGTTCCCGCGCGGGCGTCCGGGACGGACGTGCGCGTCACCATCTTCTATACGGCACCCCACTGACACGGGGCACGTGCGCGCGGGTGCGGCGCGTCGGCAGAGCGCCCACGCTAAGGGCGGAACAGCCCATCGGCCAAGATGGTTATCCACAGGCCATGTGGATGACGGGCCGTGGGCTGTGGAGAACTGGCCCCAAGCTGTGCACGGCGCGGGGGACAAGCTGTGGATAACCTGACGATCTTCCCGGCGTCAACACGCTGACCTGCAGTGATGCCATCCACTCCCTGTGCACGGGAAAAACTTCCCACATGGAGCAAAGATCACAACAAGGGGTGTACGCCCAGCTACACGGAGCGCTTGCCAGTAATAGGCAGTATGCCGTTGCAGTCATTACCTGTGGATGACTACGGTAGGACCATGCGACCGACCTCTCCCCGCCGCCTGGACGCGCCTCCCGCTCCCGGCCGCCGCACCAGGAACGACCGGGAGATCCTCGCCCTCGCCCTGCCCGCCTTCGGCGCCCTCATCGCCGAACCGCTCTTCCTGATGGCCGACTCCGCGATCGTCGGACACCTCGGCACGGCCCAGCTCGCCGGACTCGGCGTCGCCGCCGCCCTCCTCGCCACTCTCGTCAACGTCTTCGTCTTCCTCGCCTATGCGACGACCGCCGCCGTGGCGCGCAGGGTCGGTTCGGGTGACCGGCGCGCGGCCGTCCAGCAGGGCATCGACGGCATCTGGCTCGCCTCGATCCTCTCCGTACCCGTCGTCGCCGCCGCGACCACCCTGGCGCCGGGGCTGGTGCACCTCTTCGGCGCGTCGCCCACCGCCACCCCCTACGCCGTCGACTACTTGCGGATCAGCGCGCTCGGCATCCCCGCCATGCTGATCGTCCTCGCCGCCACCGGCGTCCTGCGCGGCCTCCAGGACACCCGCACCCCGCTGGTCGTGGCCGTCGCCGGATTCGGCGCCAACCTGCTCATGAACATCGGCCTCGTCTACGGTGCGGGCCTCGGCATCGCCGGTTCGGCCCTGGGCACCGTCCTCGCCCAGTGGGGCATGGCCGCCGCCTACCTCACCGTCGTCGTCCGCGGCGCCCGCCGTACCGGCGCGAGCCTGAGCCCTGACCTGGCCGGCATCCGTGCCTGCGCCACCGCCGGGGCGCCGCTGCTCGTCCGCACCCTCAGCCTGCGCGCGGTCCTGCTCATCGCCACCGCCGTCGCGGCCCGGCTGGGCAACACCGCCATGGCGTCCCAGCAGGTCGTCATGTCCCTGTGGACCTTCCTGGCCTTCGCCCTGGACGCCATCGCCATCGCCGGGCAGGCCATCATCGGCCGCTGCCTGGGCGCGAGCGACGCCATGGGCGCCCGCGCCGCGACCCGGCGCATGGTCGAGTGGGGGATCGGCACCGGCATCGTCCTGGGCGCGCTCCTGCTGCTCGCCCGTCCGCTGTACCTCCCGCTGTTCACCGCCGACCCCGCCGTCCAGCACCAGCTCGACGCCGTCCTGGTCATCGCCGCCGCCACCCAGCCCGTCTGCGGCGTGGTCTTCGTCCTGGACGGCGTGCTGATGGGCGCGGGCGACGGTCCGTATCTGGCCTGGGCCATGCTCGCCACTCTCGCCGCCTACGCGCCCGTCGCTCTCACCATCGGCAGCGGCAGCCTGGTCGCCCTCTGGGGAGCGATCGCGCTGTGCATGGTCGTCCGGCTGCTCTTCCTCGGCCTGCGCGCCCGGACCGGGGCCTGGCTGGTCACCGGCGCGGTACGGGCCTGAGGCGGTCCGGGGGCAACCCCGGTAGTCCCGCCTTGGTGACCTGGATGGTCATCGCCGGGCTCCCTCGAATGAGATCCGCCCCTGAGCACGCGGAAAGGCCGGACCCCTGCAGGGGTCCGGCCTCACCTCAGAGCGCGTCAGGCAGCGACGACGTTGACGTTGATCTTGGCGACCACGTCGGAGTGCAGCTTGACAGTGACCTGGTGGGCACCGGTGGTCTTGATCGGCGAGCCGATCTCGACCCGGCGCTTGTCGACCAGCGGTCCGTCCACGGCCTGGATGGCCGCGACGACGTCGCTCGGGGTCACGGAGCCGAAGAGACGACCCGCGTCGCCCGCACGCACGGCGAGCTTCACGGAGACGGCCTCAAGCTTGGCCTTGACCTCGTTGGCCTGCTCCAGGGTCTGGATCTCGTGGATCTTGCGGGCGCGACGGATCGCGTCCACATCCTTCTGCCCGCCCTTGGTCCAGCGGATGGCGAAGCCACGCGGGACCAGGTAGTTGCGGGCGTAACCGTCCTTGACCTCGACGATGTCGCCGGCGGTACCGAGGCCGGAGACCTCGTTCGTGAGGATGATCTTCATGGTTCGGTCACCCTCCTATTCAGCGAGCGGTCGAGGTGTAGGGCAGCAGAGCGACCTCGCGGCTGTTCTTCACAGCCGTGGCCACGTCGCGCTGGTGCTGGGTGCAGTTGCCGGTGACCCGGCGAGCGCGGATCTTCCCACGGTCGGAGATGAACTTGCGGAGCAAGTTCGTGTCCTTGTAGTCGACGTAGGTGATCTTGTCCTTGCAGAACACGCAAACCTTCTTCTTAGGCTTGCGTACAGGCGGCTTCGCCATCATGTACTCCAACTGGTGTTCACGATCCGGCCGTTGCTCACGCAGCAACCGGGTCGCACGGGATCAAGTCTGAGCGGGCCTCGCCCCGGAGGGGTCGGCCCAGCACACTGCCTAGAACGGGGGCTCTTCCGAGAAGCCGCCACCGCCGGCCGGGGCACCCCAGCCGCCGCCGGAGCCGCCCTGCTGTCCGCCGCTCGCCGGGGCGCTGGACGCCCAGGGGTCGTCGGACGGAGCGGACTGGCCACCGCCGGAGCTTCCGCCCCAGCCGCCGCCGGAGCCGCCCTGCTGGCCGCCGCCGCCGAAGCCACCGCCGCCGTTGCCGCCGAAGCCGCCGCCCGGGCCGCCCTGACCGCCGGACCGCTGGGCCTTGGTGACCTTCGCGGTGGCGGAGCGCAGCGACGGGCCGACCTCGTCGACCTCGACCTCGAAGACGGTCCGCTTCTCGCCCTCTTTGGTCTCGTACGTGCGCTGACGCAGACGACCCTGGACGATGACGCGCATACCGCGCTGCAACGACTCTGCGCAGTTCTCAGCCGGCTGACGCCAGACGTTGCACGTGAGGAAGAGGCTCTCGCCGTCCTTCCACTCGTTCGTCTGACGGTCGAAGGTGCGGGGGGTTGACGCGATGCGGAACTTCGCGACGGCCGCACCCGACGGCGTGAAACGCAGCTCGGGGTCGTCGACGAGGTTGCCGACGAGGGTGATGACGGTCTCGCCTGCCATGGTGGTGTTCGACCTCTCGGTGGGAGCGGTTCCGTTCAAGCAGTGCTCACCGCAGCGGCCGTACGGACGGCCGAGCAGTGCAGCGCCTCAAGGAGCAGGCGCTTGGGGATGCCTCAGTGGGTGTCCGGGCGGAGCACCTTGGTGCGGAGGACCTGCTCGCTCAGGTTGAGCTGCCGGTCGAGCTCCTTGACGACCGCAGGCTCAGCCTTGAGGTCGATCACCGAGTAGATGCCCTCGGACTTCTTGTTGATCTCGTACGACAGACGACGACGGCCCCAGGTGTCGACCTTCTCCACATTGCCGCCGCCGGTGCGGACGACATTGAGGAAGTTCTCGATCAGGGGGGAGACAGCGCGCTCCTCGACCTCAGGGTCGAGGATCACCATGACCTCGTAATGACGCATGTGGAACCCACCTCCTCTGGACTCAGCGGCCACGGTCTTTCCGTGGCAGGAGGGTTTTTGAACGCGTCGCAACAGTAGTGGTCGGCACTGACAACGAGCGGAGAACCGCTACGACACTGGGCGGGAAGCCCCTCGGAAACCGACGGGACCCATCAGGATCAGCGCACAGGTCGCGGCAAACAAGCCGCGCCACACCGGTGCAGACGGTCCAGCCTACAGGCACCCGAATGGGGTCTTGTAATCCACCCCCCAATCGCCGCAATCTGTACACATCGGGTACGGGGTGCACTACAGTGCGCCACCGGCAGCCCGTGGCCGCACGGCCACCACCCGGCCGACGGCCCACCCGCGCCACGCGCGACCGCCGTGAGCGGCCCGCGTGCGCCGACACCTCCCCAAGGAGGCGGGTTACATGGCCCAATCGATCGGTCCCTCCGAGGCACAGCCCGGGGCTCAGACAGCGGCCCATCACAAGACGCCGCTGTCCTCCGTCATCCAGCGCAACAGCGACGGGAAGGCCCATCCGCTCCAGGACACCCTGGCCGCCATCACCGTGGTCCTGGGCGCCATCGCCATCTCGACCTGCATGTTCCGCGGGCTGCACCTGCTCGCGTCGTGGACCGGCCTGGTCGGCATCTTCACCGCCGGCTGGGGCCAGTACATCTCCGCCACCACCGCCGAGCGGTTCGTCCTGATCATCGCGGGCGGCGCCTGCGCGGTCGGCTTCGGCATCGGCCTGGCCCACGGTGGGCTCTTCGGTGGCCTGATCACTTACTGACGCCCCTGAGGCCCCCTGCCGAACCCCTTTCCGGACATCCACCGGCCAGCTTCCCTATGGGGGTGCTCCACCTGGGCAGTAGGCTTCGCGCTGACGCGAACTGAAGCCCGAGGAGCACCCCCACCATGAGCCTGCGCCTGAGGACCATCAGCCGGGAGGAGCACCTGGCCTTCATCAGGAGCCTGCCCTCCGCAAGCCACATGCAGGTGCCCTCCTGGGGCGACGTCAAGGCTGAGTGGCGCTCCGAGAGCATCGGCTGGTTCGACGACCGCGGAGCCGTCGTCGGCGCGGGCCTCGTGCTGTACCGGCAGATCCCCAAGGTCAAGCGCTACCTCGCCTACCTCCCCGAGGGCCCGGTCATCGACTGGTTCGACCCCAGCCTCGACCGCTGGCTGCAGCCGATGCTTGACCACCTCAAGTCGCAGGGCGCCTTCACCGTGAAGATGGGCCCGCCGGTGATAATCCGCCGCTGGCAGGCCGAGACCATCAAGAACGCCATCGCCGGCAAGGAGGCCAAGCGTCTGCGCGACGTCGAGGCCGACTGGTACGAGCCCCGCGCCATCGACACCGCCGACCGGCTCCGCCGCATGGGCTGGCAGCAGGGCGAGGACGGCGGCGCCGGCTTCGGCGACGTCCAGCCCCGGTACGTCTACCAGGTGCCGCTGGCCAACCGTTCCCTCGACGACGTGCTCAAGGGCTTCAACCAGCTCTGGCGCCGCAACATCAAGAAGGCCGAGAAGGCCGGGGTCGAGATCGTCCAGGGCGGCTACGACGACCTGCCGGTGTTCCATCAGCTCTACCTGGAGACCGCGGAGCGCGACCACTTCATCCCGCGCCCGCTGTCCTACTTCCAGCGCCAGTGGAAGGCCCTCACCGACGAGGACCCGCAGCGGATGCGCCTCTACCTCGCCTACCACGAGGGCGACGCGCTGGCCGGAACAACCATGATCACGGTCGGCGAGCACGTGTGGTACTCCTACGGAGCCTCCACCGTCCACAAGCGCGAGGTGCAGCCCAACAACGCCATCCAGTGGCGGATGCTGCGCGACGCCTATGCGCTCGGCGCCACCGTCTACGACCTGCGCGGCATCAGCGACACCCTCGACGAGAGCGATCACCTGTTCGGCCTCATCCGCTTCAAGGTCGGCACGGGCGGGCAGGCCGCCGAGTACCTGGGCGAGTGGGACTTCCCGCTCAACAAGCTGCTGCACAAGGCCCTCGACATGTACATGAATCGGCGCTGACACCCCGTCGCACCGCCGAGTCAGTCCCCGCCCGAACCGGTACGGAAGGCACTCCCACCTCATGGCGCTCACCCTGTACGTGGACACCCCCCGCTGGCGTGCCCACCAGCGCTCCGTCGTGGAGTCCTTCCCCGGCCTGGTCCCGGTCGCCAAGGGCAACGGCTACGGATTCCGCAACGTCCGCCTCGCCGAGGAGGCCACCCGCCTCGGCGCGGACGTCCTCGCCGTCGGCACCCCGTACGAGGCGGCCGAGCTGAAGGACTACTTCGGCCGCGACCTGATCGTCCTCACCCCGTACCGCATCCGCGAGGACACGGTGCCGCTGCCGCAGCGCGTCATCCGCACCGTCGGCACCATCGAGGGCGTCCGGGGACTGGTCGGCGGACGCGTGATCATCGAGTGCATGACCAGCATGCGCCGGCACGGGGTCTCCCCCGAGGACCTGCCCAAGCTGCGCATGGCCATCGACGACGTCCGGGTCGAGGGCTTCGCCGTCCACCTGCCCATGGACCGGCCGGAGGGCGTCGACCCGCTCGGGGAGACCGCGCAGTGGGTCGATCAGCTCCGCGCCGCCGGCCTGCCGGTGCGGCGGATGTTCGTCAGCCACCTGAGGGCACCGGAGGTCGCCGAGCTCTCGCAGCGCTACCCGGACATCCACTTCCGGCCCCGGATCGGCACGCAGCTGTGGCTCGGCGACCACGGGGTGATCGAGTGCCGCGGCACCGTGATGGAGGCGCACCCGCTGGCCAAGGGCGAGCGCTACGGCTACCGCCAGCACCGCGCGGCGGGCGACGGCCACCTTCTCGTGGTGGCGGGCGGCACGGCCCACGGTGTGGGCCTGGAGGCCCCCAAGTACCTCACCGGCCTCACCCCCCGCGCCAAGAACCTCGCCCGGGCCGGCCTGGCGACCCTCAACCGCACCGCCTCGCCGTTCAGCTGGAACGGCGCGAAGGTCGCCTTTGCCGAACCCCCGCACATGCAGGTCTCCCTGCTCTGGCTCCCCGGCGAGGTCCAGCCCCCGCAGGTGGGCGAGGAGCTGAAGGCGACGCTCCGTCACACCACCACGCTGTTCGACCGCATCGCCGACCGGGGCTGACCGACAGGCCCGCACGCACGCAGAAGTTCGGACCTGACGGCCCGTCGACTCAGCCGCGCGCCCGCCCAACTCAAGTCCGTTCGAGTCGAGTTGGGGCCCAGTGGAGCGGGCCGGTGGACAGCGGGTTATCCACAGGCCCGGCGGCACTTGTCCACAGGGCTCAACTGGGCGTCACGTCCGCGTACATGGGCGAGTCGTAGGACTTTCCACCGATGACGAAAGCGTCATCTGCCATGTCCAATACGCCTCCTGACGGATCATCACTTCCGTCCCAGCGCACCACGTCGAACTCCGGCAGCAGCACGTCGCGGATGACGATTACACACAGGTAGAGCGTCCCCAGAATGTGGACGGCGATCGCCGCGTGGTACCAGTCCGTGGGCAGCCCCTTCTGGTTGGTGCTGGAGGTGTAGGCGAAGTTGTACCAGATCGCCAGGAAGTAGATGACCTCGCAGCTCTGCCACACCAGGAAGTCCCGCCAGCGCGGTCGGGCGAGTGCGGCCAGTGGGGTCAGCCACAGCACGTACTGGGGCGAGTAGACCTTGTTGGTGAGGACGAACGCGGCGACGACCAGGAAGGCAAGCTGGGCGAGCCGTGGGCGGCGCTGCGCGGCGAGGGCCAGCCAGGCGATGCCCAGGCAGCACACGGCGAGCAGCAGCGCGATCACCGTGTTGACCGTCGAGACCGACAGGTTGATCAGGCCGTTCTGGGAGAGGATGAGCCAGAACGACCCGTAGTCGATCCCCCGCGTCTGGCTGAACGAGTAGAACGTCGCCCATCCGCTGAAGTTCAGCAGCATGAACGGCAGGTCCACGACCAGCCAGGCGACGATCGCGCCGGCCAGGGCCTGGCCGAACTCGCGCATCCGCCCGGCGCGCCAGCAGAGCAGCAGCAGCGGGCCGAGCAGGAACACCGGGTAGAGCTTCGCGGCGACGGCCAGGCCGAGGAAGGCGCCCGCCCAGGGGGCGCGGCGGTTGGCCCAGCAGGCCATTCCCACGGCGGTGAGGGCGACGGCCAGCAGGTCCCAGTTGATGGTGGAGTCCAGGGCGAGCACCGGCGCCAGCGCGAACAGCAGCGCGTCCCAGGGGCGGCGGCGGTGCGTGCGCATCAGCGCGATCACGGCCACCACCGCACACACCATCAGCATGCCGGAGTTGATCAGCCAGAACGCCTGCTCGCGGTGGACGTCGCCACCGCTCGACGGCGTCAGCCAGCCCGCGACCCACATGAACAGGCCGGTGACGACCGGGTACTCCAGGTACTGCATGTGCGGGTCGGTCGCGCCGGGGAGCTTGTCCAGGTAGGGGACGTTCCCGATGGAGAAGCCGCGCAGGGTGAAGAGGTGCGGGATGTCGCTGTAGCAAGCGTGGTCGTACTGCGCGGTGGCGCCGTAGAACCAACCGCTGTTGTAGCAGGGGATCTTCTGCACCATGCCGAGGGCGAAGACCACGATCGTGCACACGGCCAGCACGCGGGCGGCCGTCCACCAGCTGACCCCCAGCAGCGCGCGGCGTCCGGGCGCACCGCCTAGCAGCTCGCTGCTCGCGGCGGCGACCGGGTCCTCGTCGGCGGGGACGACGACGGTGTCCTCGGGCGGCGGCGTGGGCAGCGTCAGGGTGCCCTCCCCGGGAGTACGGTCCGGCTCGGGCGCCGCTGCCTCGTCACGCTCGCTCGACGTCATGCCGGACATCCTGCCGCACGTTCCCTTTCCTGGACCGGGCACCCGGCAGTTCGACCGGACCCAGCGCCCGGAACGGGCTAACTGTCCGCTTCGGGCCGGCTGCGGGCCGGACGCCGGGCCGGCGCCGGCTGTGCGCCGCACATGACGCCGGCCCCGGTGCGTTGCACCGGGGCCGGGCGATCGTCGGTTCAGGAACGTCGGATCAGGGGGTCCACGTCGGGGTTGCGCGCTTGGTGCGACTGGAGCTCGGCGATGCCGAGCCGGTGTCGGTGGGCGAGCTGCTCGGCGTGATGCAGGCGAACAGGAGGCAGGTGTCCGTCGCCGAGGGAGAGGTCGAAGGACTGTTGGACGGCGGCGCCGACGGACTCGTCGACGGTGCCGCGGACCGCGACGCCGACGCCGAGCTGCTTGCGCTCGCGCTGGCCGACGCGGAGGGCGACGGTGCGCCCGACTCGTTGGAGCCGGTCCCCAGGGTGGGGGCGGGCGGGAAGCTCGTGGCCGGCAGTCCGTTCAGGGCCTGGGACATGTAGTTCACCCACACCTGGAGCGGAAGCGCGCGACCGAAGAACTTGGGGTAGCCACCGGCGCCGGACATGCTGACCAGCGTCGGGTGGGCCGGGTCCTCCCGGAACATGGTGACCGCGGTCGCGAGCTGCGGCGTGTATCCGATGAACCACGCGGACTTGTACTCGTCGGTGGTACCGGTCTTGCCGGCCGCGGGACGGTTGATCACCTGCGCGGGAGTTGCGGTGCCGTTCTTGATGACGTCCTGCAGCATGCTGTTGATCGTGTTCGCGGTCGAGGGGGTCATGACCGGCTTCATCAGCGGCTTGCTCAGCACCGGCTGTTGATCGGCTCCGCTGTAGTCGAGCTTGGCGACCGAGTAGGGGTCGTGGTAGATGCCGCCGCTGGCGAAAGTGGCATAGACGTTCGCCATCCGGATCGCACTCGGAGTGGACGTGCCGATGTAGAAGCCGGCCGTGTCGTGCGTGAGGATCGTGTGGTCGAGGCCCAGGTCGGTGGCCATCTTCTCGACGTTGGAGTAACCGACGTCCTCACCCAACTGCACGTAGGGCGTGTTGACGGAGTCGTCCATCGCGGTGCGCAGGGTGATGAAGCCCCGCTTGGTGTTGTCGTCGTTCTGCTGGTGCAGGATCCCGGTGGGATCCGCCGCGTCCGTCAGCAGATTGCCCTGCTGGTTCTTGATGGTGATCCCGTTGTCGCCGTTGAACTTGCTGTCCGGCGTGATCGGCGAGGACTGGGCGCCTGGGGTGAGTATCGCGCCGTTCTGCAGCGCGGCGGCCATCACGATCGGCTTGAAGGTCGATCCCACCGGCACGCCGGAGGTGTTGGCGTTGTTGACGAAGTGGCCCTTGTCCATGCCCGGGCCACCGTAGAGCGCGACCACCGCCCCGGTCGACGGGTCGATGGAGGCCGCACCGGTCTGGATGAAGGTGTCCGTCTTGGGACGCTTCTTGGGATCGAGGTGATCCTTCTGCATCTTGTCCACGGCCGCGGACATGTCGGCGATCTTCTTCTTGTCGAAGGTCGTGTAGACCCGGAAGCCCCCCTTGGCGAACTCCGCGTCCGTCACCTTGGGATTGGTGTGGCTCTCGACGTAGTTCTGGGCGGTCTCGACGAGGTAGCCGACCTGACCGTTCAGCGACGCGTTCTGGTTCCACACAATGGGCATGGGGAACTTGTCGGGGGTGTACTGAGCCCGGTCGGCCGCGGTCATCCAGTTGTTGTGGACCATCCGGTTGAGCACGTAGGTCCAGCGGGCGATCGCCTGGGGCTTCACATTGGGATCGGTGTCGATCTGCTGGTAGAAGCTGGGCTGGTTGACGGTCGCTGCGATGAAGGCGCCCTCGGAGACGGTCAACTGCTGGGCATGGACCCCGTAGTAGGCCTCCGCCGCGGCCTCGATGCCGTTGGCGCCGCGCCCGTAGTAGTTGCTGTTGAGGTACCCCTCGAGGACCTGGTCCTTGGTGTAGTAGCCCTGGCCGATCTTCACCGAGATCATGATCTCGCTGAACTTACGGGTCGCGGTCTGGCTGCTGTTCGCCAGGATGCTGTTCTTCACCCACTGCTGGGTGATGGTCGACCCCGACTGCACCGCGCCACCCGTCACCATGTTCCGCACGGCGCGCAGGATGCTCATCGGGTCGACGCCCGAGTTGGTCCGGAAAGTCTCGTCCTCGGCTGCCTGGAAGTCCTCCTGGACCGCCACTGGCACATCCGTGAGGTGCACGTTCTGCCGGTTCACGGTGCCGGTCGTCGCCATGATCGTCTTGCCGTCGGCCCAGTAGAAGATGTTGTTCTGCTGCTGGGTACTGGGGTTGACCGGCGGCACCGTGGTCGTCGCGTACGCGTAGCCGACGAGACCCACGACCGCGGCGAACATCATCAGGCAGCCGCTCAGGATCTGCTTGAACGACGGCAACCAGCGCCGGACGCCGCCCTTGCCCCAGCGCGGGTAGTCGATGAAACGCTTCGGCGGGGGTCCGCTCGGCCCGGCCGGCCCCTTGCCGCCCCGACCGCCGCCGGGCGGACCGCCCTCCATACCGTTGGCGGCACCGGCGCCACGGCGGCCCTTGGACTGGGCGGCCTTGCGCATCTCGGCGCGGGTCATCCTGGGCTGCGCCGTGGTCTGGTTCTGTCCCTGCGGACGCGCGGTACGGCGCGGCGGCGGACCGCCCTGGGGGCGCGGCGGCGGCTGCCCCGCACCACGATCGGGGGACGTTCCTCCCGGGTTCGACTGCTTGCGCCGATGTTCGCTCATGCTTCCAGCTGCTCCTCGGACAGGCCGCTAGGCCTGAAGGCGGTGGTCCACTTCCGATCCGCGACAGGTCTTTCGGCCTGTGCGCGAGTCCCCCGGGGCACCGGCCGGAGAGGCCGCACTGCACCGTGGACGAGGACGTCCCAGGCGCCACATCGGTTCCCGGCATTCTGCATAGGCGACAGAGTACGCAGCAGTAGTAGGTAGCCAACCGGGCGTCACCTACCAATCCGGACATACTGCCCGCAGATACTTACGAAAGGCAGGCTCTGGAACCGGTTGTGATCACGTTCACCGAGTCGCCCCTTGCTAGTGAGCCGCTTGCGGCATATCGTCTCGATGTATCGACTCGATACATCGAGACGGCATAGCGACGGCAGCGAGAGGAGGCGGCACAGCATGAGCAGACGCTCCGGCATCCTTGAGTTCGCCGTCCTCGGCCTGCTCCACGACGCCCCCATGCACGGCTACGAACTGCGTAAACGCCTCAACGTGTTGCTTGGTTCCTTCCGTGCCTTCTCCTACGGGACGCTCTACCCCTGCCTCAAGGGGCTGGTCGCCCAGGGTTTCCTGGTCGAGGACAATCCCGACACCGAGTACATTCCGGCCACGGCGCTCAACGGCAAGCGATCCAAGATCGTCTACCGGCTCACTCCCGAGGGCAAGCAGCGCTTCGAGGAGTTGCTCGCCGACTCCGGCCCGGACGCCTGGGAGGACGAGCACTTCGGGGTGCACTTCGCCTTCTTCGGCCAGACCGACCGGGCGGTGCGGATGCGCGTCCTGGAAGGGCGCCGCAGCAGGCTCGAGGAGCGGATGGAACGCATGCGCACCTCGCTGGCACGCACCCGGGAACGGCTCGACGGTTACACCCTCGAACTCCAGCGCCACGGCCTGGAGTCAGTGGAGCGCGAGGTCCGTTGGCTCAACGAGCTGATCGAGACCGAGCGCGCCAATCGCACCGGACGCAGCTCCGACGCAGGAGCCAGAGACGCCGGGCCGCCGGGCGAACCACCCGGCTCAGGCTCCGGCCCCATCCTCACTCCCACCTCACAGACTTCGGACGGCAGGGACCGGCCCGCGGACATCACCGCACAGCCACCCCACCGCCCGGGGCGCTCCTCCTCGGAGCGCTGACCCTCGCGCGACCCCGCCGGCTCCAACAGCAGGCGCGGATCACGCACGCGGGCGGCAGGGGGACTGCCCAGCAAACGCATTGACGTTCCGCAAGGACGTATCCAAGGACGGACCACGCCGCACCGGTCCGGACCGTCCGCTGAAGCAACCAGCTGAGGAGTCGCGTTCACCACGCGGCCCTCACGATCACAACAGGGAGCAGCCGGAATGAGTTCGGTTCGCGTAGCCATCGTGGGTGTGGGCAACTGTGCCGCCTCGCTTGTCCAGGGCGTCGAGTACTACAAGGACGCCGACCCGAACAGCCGCGTGCCCGGTCTCATGCACGTGCAGTTCGGTGAGTATCACGTCCGCGACGTGGAGTTCCACGCCGCGTTCGACGTCGACGCCAAGAAGGTCGGCCAGGACCTCGCGCACGCCATCGGCGCCAGCGAGAACAACACCATCAAGATCTGCGACGTGCCGCCGACCGGCGTCATGGTCCAGCGCGGCCCGACCCTCGACGGTCTGGGCAAGTACTACCTGGAGACCATCGAGCAGTCCTCCGAGGAGCCGGTCGACGTCGTCCAGGTTCTGAAGGACCGCAAGATCGACGTTCTGGTCTGCTACCTGCCGGTCGGCTCCGAGGACGCGGCCAGGTTCTACGCCCAGTGCGCCATCGATGCCAAGGTCGCCTTCGTCAACGCCCTCCCGGTGTTCATCGCCGGCACCAAGGAGTGGGCGGACAAGTTCACCGAGGCCGGCGTGCCGATCATCGGTGACGACATCAAGTCCCAGGTCGGCGCGACGATCACGCACCGCGTGATGGCGAAGCTCTTCGAGGACCGTGGTGTCCTGCTGGAGCGCACCATGCAGCTGAACGTCGGCGGCAACATGGACTTCAAGAACATGCTCGAGCGTGACCGGCTGGAGTCCAAGAAGATCTCCAAGACCCAGGCCGTCACCTCCCAGATCGTCGACCGCGACCTGGGCGCCAAGAACGTCCACATCGGCCCCTCGGACTACGTCGCCTGGCTGGACGACCGCAAGTGGGCGTATGTGCGCCTCGAGGGTCGTGCCTTCGGCGACGTCCCGCTGAACCTGGAGTACAAGCTCGAGGTCTGGGACTCCCCGAACTCCGCCGGCGTCATCATCGACGCGGTGCGGGCGGCGAAGATCGCCAAGGACCGCGGTATCGGTGGACCGATCCTCTCCGCGTCCTCCTACCTGATGAAGTCCCCGCCGGTGCAGTTCTTCGACGACGAGGCCCGCGACAACGTCGAGAAGTTCATCCGCGGCGAGGTCGAGCGCTGAACGCTTGGCGCTGAGCCGAGGTGACACCCTGCGGGTGTGTTCCGCACACCCGAGGGGGTCCCGTTTCACGTGAAACGGGACCCCCTCGGGGTTTCCCACCGGGGGTCCGGGGGTCGCCCCCCGGGGAGCGTGCAGCACGTGAAACGGGACCCCCTCGGGGTTTCCCACCGGGGGTCCGGGGGTCGCCCCCCGGGGAGCGTGCAGCACGTGAAACGGGACCCCCTCGGGGT